>JBFMAX010000001.1:698825-783840 GCA_040755395.1 Nitrospirota bacterium | reverse complement strand
AACGAGGAGTCATAGCGGTACTGGTCGTGGTAGACCCGCTCCCAGGACCGATCGGGATAGTCGCCCAGGGGGTTGCCGACCTCGATGACCGGCTGCAGGGCCGTCAAGGCCAAGACCTTGTCGGCCAAGGCCACCGCGGCGACCGTCCCCGCTGAGACTTTCAAGAATTGCCGTCGTGAAACCTGCATAGCGTGTCCCTCCTGCTTAATGACTTGCTACCAAACGATCGCTGTTCGCTCTCCCCTTCTCCTGCGGAGAATGTCCTTCCCACCCCCCTTCTTTAGGATTCTCGTGAGATCCCAACTTTCTTCAGCGTGCCTCATTAAGCGATCTCATGAGTGTTTCCGGCAGTCCACACACCATGAGCGAAAACGGTCGTGTAGTTCGCAACATCTGAACCAACACGTACTTCGTCGCGCGCCGATGTCGCAACCTAGCGAAAATACGACATGATCTCGTTACCTGCATTGAATATTGCGAGGGAATAGGATTTGTATGAATGTGAAGAAATCGTATCGATTAAAGTCGTCGCCAATTTCGGCAAGTTCGAAAAAACAAGTTAAATCAATCGATTCAATACCTCCATGGCGATGTTACCCGAAAGTAACTCCAGCCGTGTGCGTAACAGGAGAAATTCAAAGGCAGGAAGAATCGTTGAGTAGATTTTGCGGAATGGCCTTCATGATCCTGAGGCCGCGACCAGCGACGCTGGTTAGAGCAGTGGGTGACCCCGTCCAGATCCATGCATGAAGTCATCCGTAAAGCCAGTGTCTTGCAGCAGGTGCCCTTGGGGGGAACGGGTGACAGGGTCCCACGTTGACTGATGGCGGTTGGATGTTCCCCTCACCGGGGGCGGAGCTGGCCTACTTTGCTCAGATGCTCGGAGCAGCCATCCGTCTCCTCGCTCAGTGGCTTCTCTCCATCCGCTGCTTGTCTCAGGTCGCGATCTGTTTGTTGGAAGAGATAGGGCGGGTGGAATTTTGCAGCGGGATTAGATGTAAGATGGCAGGGTGAATGGAACCCGTCTCTTCTTTTGTGCAGCGTGCCAGCCTGTTTTCGACCAGTCTTTCTAGCAATCCAGAGCTTGACTTCTGTTCGCGCACCTGCAAGCTCCAGCGTTGGTGCGTAGCTTGACAGGCATGGTCTGCCTCTTTAGAATTTCGACTCCACTGCTGGGGCGGGAATAGCTCAGTGGTAGAGCATCGCCTTGCCAAGGCGAGGGTCGCGGGTTCAAATCCCGTTTCCCGCTCCAAATTCAGCCCCACCCGCAAGGATTTTCCCCCGGGTTTCTTCCTGGCATGGTCTATGCCGGCGTGTCTGCGCCGAAACCATGGTCACGAAGCCCTGGAAAATTCTTCGTTGGGAGCGAGCCGAGCTTCAGACGGATTGCACGGGTCGCAGCCACAACAGGAAAAGACTGCCTAGATGAGGTTACGGACTCCTCGGGACGGTGGACGACGGGGCTTTGTTAGGCGTTGCCGGAAGAGCGTAATACAGTGCGAAGTTGTGCGAGAAGCTGGTCGGCCCAAGCGAGGTCTTCAAGGGTAAGGGGGGTCTTCCCGAATCGTACGCGGCAATAGAACTGAGTCAACGCCTCCACCAGCGAGCCGGCGTCATTCCTCTCTCGGCAGACCTGTTTTGCAAACTCGATCGGAGCAGCACTCGGCGCTTTTGTCAGTCCATAAGCGGCAAGAAGATCGACCATGCGATTGTAAACCTGAATGACGGTGCGCTGGTCGGCTGGGCATTCTCCGCCGTCGCCGCGCCTCGGCCGGATCATCTGCCGAATCAACACCACGAAGAAGGCGCCGCCCAGCATCACCAGCGTAAGCATCACCGCGAGCTGACTCGGATCGGCCTGTCGCGCGAGCCGACTGACGCGAGTCATGGCGTTCGACAGCGGGTTCAGCCAGCCCGTGAGCGACTGGGAAATCTTTATGCGAAGCGAGTCGCCGCCCTCCCGAATTCCCTGGACCACCGCGAGTTGGTCGCTGGCGCTGTACTGAACGATCAGGCGATCCCATCGAAGTCGGACTGAGTCCATCACTCTGCCGATGGATTGCCACCAGAGATCCGGAGCGCTTTCTCCGATCGTAGGGGTCGGGTCCGCTGTAATCCATCCGGAATGAGGGAAGAACACTTCGACCCACGCGTGGGCGTCCTTCTGGCGCACCGTATAGTAATTGCCGAAATCGTTCCATTCGGTGGCGAGAAAACCCGTGACCAATCGGGCCGGAACGCCGATCGACCTCAGCAACACGACCATCGCCGTCGCGTAATGCTCGCAGTACCCCGTTTTGCGCGTAAAAAGGAAATCCTCCAACGGCCTTACGGTGAGCGTTGAGCCGACATCCAGGCTGTATCGGTACTGTTCCAGGAGGTGGTGTTTGATCGCAAGCATCTTCCTATAAGGGGTGTTTGCCTGTTCGGTAACATGCGCGGCCAATTCGGTCACCTGAGGGCTGATCGGCGGAAGTTGGAGAAAGTGAGCCCGAACAAAATCGGGATAGGTGAATGTCGTCTTTGATTTGTCTTCTTCCGTCAATTGGTTGTCATGAGACACTACGGTATATTCAAGCCTGGTCGTGGGCGGGGACGGCAGGTACAAGGCGCCCATGATATCCCCCTGAACAGTCAAGAACTCGCCGGAAACGGAATCGGCGAACGGGACGCTGAACAGCACCGTGGTGTCCAGTGCTTCCAGCAGAACGTCCTGCCGGAGCCCTTCCTTCTGCGAACCTTTGTCCGTTGATCGGCCGACGGAGCCGGGCATGCGAAACGTGCCCGGAGCGCTCTCGGGAAGAATGCGGCGGTGGGTAAAACTGTTACTCCACGAACGGCCGTTATAGCGGTCGTAGGCGACCCCCCGAAGATACAAGCGCTCCGTGGCCGGTCTCGAGCGATCCGCTAACTCCACTCGCATGACAATGCTTGCATCCTGTTTGATCGAGCCGATCACGCCGAGGTCTACCCTGTCGGAAAAGCCGGAGGTTTTCAACCCTTCGGTGCGACTCTTGTGAAAGAATCCCGCTCCGATCCGCGGAATGGCGAAAAAGATGGCCAACGTGAGGCAGAAAGCGCCCATCGCTATGGCATTCGTCGTCCAGAAAAATCGCGGCGTAATGCGGCCGCCCGCGCGGAACGACTCCGCGACTCCGACCGGACGAGGCGTAGTGGAGACCGCCTCTTCGGTTTCTTTTGTCAGGTGGTAGAGCAGCAGCGTCCATACAGCCGTGAGGAGATAGGCAAAGAAGACCGTGGCGTACCAGACTTCCGTGGTGAGCGCCGCGGACGCGAGGATGGCCATGAGACTGATCGCGTACAGGTGTAGGAAGTCGCGGCGTTGATGAAGATTGAACAACTTGTTGACGAGGAGCGCGATCAGAAAGTGGACCCCGGCCGGCAGGAGATCCTGCGAGATCCACAGCAGATCGACCCAAAAGCCCGCGAAGGCCAGCACCAGAAGCACATTCCATGTAGCGGAAGAAAGGTTGATGAACGACCCGCGCCCTTCCGCCCGGCGCCAGCCGATTTGGAACAGCCGGGCAACCAACGCGGTGCCTCCAAGAGCGAGGATCCAGACGGACAGTCCCGTCGCCATGGCCAAGCCGCAAAACGCCGCAGCCGCAAGCAGGATCGAGCTAAGCCGGAATGCCTGATCGATCTTCATACACCGCGTCCTGATACTCGGTCATATCAACCCGACGAGTCACGTGTCGACACGCGTGAATGATCTCCAGGTCCGGCCAGGGCAAGATCGCGATCGAACTGTCGGCAAGGTCGCCGGAGGCGAGCGCCCGTCTGAACGTCTCCCGGACCGGCTCGGCCGCCGCGGGCTCCGCCATCCCGCACAAGGCCAGCGCGTGCAGGATTGAGTAAAGCTGACGTTCCCCTGAAGCCGGAGGAATCTCTCGGTCTCCGACGAGCGCCCGCAGCGCGAATCCGCGATCGTGAAAAAACACGGCAAGAGAAGCCGTTAAGATGACGGCCTGCTCGAAGCTCTCTTGGTGTTCCTGCGGCGCAACGGTCGACAGCGCAAGCGTAACGCGGCGTTGGTCCTCCGCTTCCGTCTCGCGAACGATCAGCTTGGACGTGCGAGCCGTGGTCATCCAGTGGATCGCGCGTGAATCATCGCCCGGCCGGTAGAGTCGGAGATTGTACAGATCGACCCCTTGCCCGCGGCGTGGGATCGCCAGTTCATGACCCTCCGCGATCAACTCACGAATCAGTCCATCGGGGACCGGTTTGATTTCCGGACACACGATGACGGTCGTTTCGAGCGGAACGAAGGCGCTTTTTAGAAAGAGCCCGAAGGGGAACGGCGTCATCACCCTGACTCCCTCGAGCCGATGGAGTCCTCTGCGCGTGATCAGCAGCGGATAAGAGAGAAGGATGGAAGATCGCGGTCCCAGATGCGGGACATGAATGCCCCGTTCGACGGCCATGCCGCCCACCATATCCGCGATGCGGAGAGAAAAACTGGGCAGCCAGGGCTTGCGGTTCAGCACCGACAGCGCGGCGGCGGCCGGTTGGCCGGCGATGAGGTAATCGGGCACTCGCCGCCGGAACTCGAGCCGCCTCAGGCACTGCTCCGACAGCAGGCCCGAGATCACGATCAGGCTGAGCATCATCGCAAGCAGCAAATAGAAGAGGTTGTTGCCGGTATTGACGGCGGCAACACCGACCGCCAAGGTGAAAAGAACGAAGCGGGTTCCCTCGCCCGTCAGCCGGACCGAGCGATTGGGAGAGAATCGGCGCAAGAACGCTCTCAGTGTCTGCAGGCGCGCGGCTGTCATGGCGAGTCGAGACGAAACAGAGGAAGCGACCGAAAGGTTTGTCCGCACTCGGCCGATTCGCGGGCGGAAATCGGCTCTTACAGAGGGACGGGAACCGTCTCCAGGATATCGAGAATCACTTGCTCGGCCTGGTCGACGCCCTTGCCCCTGATCCCTTGTCCGTGTTTCAGCATGACCCGATGCGACAGCACGATCGGGGCCATCTCCTTGATGTCGTCGGGCAGGCAGAAGTCTCGGTTGCGGACCAACGCCAGGGCCTTGGCGGCCTTGCAGAGGGCGAGCGCGCCTCTGGTGCTGACGCCAAGAGCCAATTGTTCGCTGCGGCGCGTCGCCAGGACGATCGCAAGGAGATAGTCCATCAAGCTCTCATCAAGCCGGACCTTTTCCACACGGTGTTGGAGATCCAGGACTTCTTCCCCGGTCATCACCGGCTGCAAGTCTTCGGCAGGATGCAGCGATTGGGGACGGTCCAGAACCTTTTTCTCTTCCTCCGGGGCCGGGTAGCCGATCCGAATCCGCATGAGAAACCGATCGAGCTGAGATTCCGGGAGGGGAAATGTGCCGTGGTATTCAGCGGGGTTTTGAGTGGCGATCACCATGAACGGCTGATGGAGCGGATATGTCTGGCTGTCCACCGAGACTTGCGCCTCGCTCATCGCTTCCAGAAGGCTGCTTTGCGTCTTGGGCGTCGTGCGGTTGATCTCGTCCGCCAGGACGATATTGGCGAAGATGGGCCCGGGCATGAACTCGAAGGCCTGTTTCTGCCGATTAAACATCGAGATGCCCAAAATATCCGAAGGCAACAAGTCGCTGGTGAACTGGATTCGTTTGAATGAGCAGTCGATTGAGCGGGCCAAGCTGTGCGCGAGAGTGGTCTTCCCCACTCCCGGGACATCTTCGATGAGCAGGTGCCCTCTCGCCAAGAGACAGACCACCGCCATTTCGATCACGCGGGGTTTGCCCTTGATCACGCGCTCGACGTTGTCTTGGATGGAACGGATAGCCTTTGCAGCGTCCACGGTCGGGATCTATCGGTGAAAATGAGCCAAGCTCAAGGATCGGCGGGACACTGGCGAAGTCTAGCAGAGGGTCTGGAGAGCGTCAATTTTCCCTAGATTGTGTGCGCTCCTCGCGGCTCTCCTCGGCAGTCGGTTCGTCGCGCTTCGTGAGTGCCTGGCGATGGTCTTCGGTAGAATCAGGGACGAGAATCATGAACCACGGAGGGGCCTCCTGACTCATGCTCTGAAAGAGCCTCGCCGTGCTGCTGGCCGGGATCCCCGCAAAGACAGCGCCTCGCCTGACTTCGACGTACCGGAATCGAAACGAGGAGCCATGTTCGCGGAGCCCACCAAGGACGCGCGGTATGTCAGGCCTGAGGGTCATCAGGTCATTCAGCACCAGCGAGCCGCCGATCGGCAACTCCTCCAAACGGCGATAGACGGGGCCGAAGAGGTCCGCCAGCAGGGATGGCGTCAAGATTTGATCGGACGGCCGAACGGCCGGATCGGCAACGAGCTGGGACAGAAGTTCCCAGAAGACCTGCGTATCGACCGCGCCGAGCACCGCAAGCAGCCCGCGGCGAGCAACGAGGTCCAGTAAGGCCAGCGGTCCGCGTATGTCGAATTTCCATGGAGGGAACAGCAGCGTCCGCCCCTCATGTTGGACTTCCAGCGCGGCTTCTCCGTCGACCTCGACCGTCCGGAACGCCCCTTTGGTCCGTCGCAGGTCGGCCTCGATCATCGCGCGCGACAGCCTCGTCGGTTCATAGGCGAAGGTGGGCGTCGCCGGAGCCCAACACGTCACCACGGTGTAGCGGGAGGCAATTTCCCCATTCTGCACCAAAGGGTCGAGGGCGAACATATCCTGACCGCCGAAAAAGCTGAACTCCAGGAGCTCCAGACGCGTGAGCCGTTCGAGCCGATCTTGGCGGGCATGCAGCGGGCCTCCCAGTCTGGAGCCGGGCCGGAGGCGGTCTAGGCAGTGGAGAACGAGCGGCTGCCTTTTTTTTGCGAGGTGCGGGAGATAGTGATCGACCAGCTCCGCCGCGAAGGACAGATCGCCGGCTCCCAGGTCGAGGAGCGAGGCCACGTCGGCTTCGAGCAACAGATCGAACGGGTTGCGATGGGCACGAACCAGGCGTTCGACTTGAGAGGCCGTCAGGTTTGAGACGGGCAGGGCCGATCGCGGTTCATCGGCCTGGTTCAAGAGGATACAGAGGGCCCGGATCGCTTTGGTCGGGGGAAGCCCGGTCAGGTCTTTCAACCTTTCTCCGGACAGGTCTTGTAACCTCTCGGCGTTTCCTGAACGAATGGCCGACAGGAGGGCTGTCTTCATATCCTCCGCAAGGGAGGCCTCCCGAAGCGCAACGCACAACCGATTCAAGGTATGGCGCACATGCGCGGGCTCGACAAGGCGACGGGAAGCCCGCCATCGCTCTTCATCGGTTTCCCGGACACGTTTGAGTCGGATTCGAAAGTCGGCGAGAGACTGGGGATCGAGACCCATAACGGCGGGGGAGCGGTGACCTGTCCGATTGTTGACGCCGCCCGGAGAATAGCGGCCGCGCTTCGTTCCAGTCAAGGTCGCGCCTTGCCGCCGTTCCCTTCATATGCTAGGTAAGACCGTGATGACTGTCCGGACCTTCTTCAGTAGACCACCTCTTCTCGTCCAATGGTTGGGGCTCGGTGCGATGTTCTGCATGACGGTCGCCGAGCCCCTCCCTTTGATCTGGGGTTCGGAACTGCCGCTTCGTCCACCATCTCCGGTTGTCGAATCCGGATCATTTCGGGAGTGGCAACTGTTGGAAGCCAGGACCGGGCTCGCGGTGCCCCTGGAGGAATGGCTCGATTCCCTGGGTTCTTGGGACGTCATTTATCTCGGTGAGGAACATCGCAACCGGTTTCATGTTGACGCCGCGCTCCGGGTCTTGAATGCGCTGATCGCCAAGGGGCGAAAGCCCGTCCTGGCCATCGAGATGTTCGGCTGGGATGGCCAGACCGGATTGGATCGGTATCTCGCCGAGTCGGACATGGCCAAGTCGCAATTTCTGGAGGAGGCCCGTTGGCGCGAAAATTGGGGCGGAGCCTACGAGGATTACGAGCCTTTGATCGCATTCGCCCGGGAACATCGGCTGCCCGTGCGCGCGCTGAACCCCCCGCGCTCGCTGGTCCGGCAGGTGGCGAAGCGCGGATTAGCGGAGGCCCGAGCCGACTTGGAAATGGCACGGTGGGGGATGGCGCAGGAAGAGATCGTCGATGATCCGGTGTATCGGGAGACGATTGTGCGGCAGCTCCGGCTTTGTCATGGAGGCGGGTCAGACGCGGACTATCAAGGCATGTATGAAGCGTCGATGTTCCGCGATGAAGCCATGGCCAAAACCATCGTCGAAGCCCTGCGGACGTTTCAAATCGGTCCGGGGTCTCAAATGGGTCCGATCCTCAGCTACACCGGCGGCGGCCATATCCAGTATCGGTTGCCGGTGCCGAAACGAGTCGCACGGCGTTTCTCCGATGGAGTTCGGCAACTGACCGTGTACCTGAGCTCCTTCCAAGCCGACCGCCAGGATGAGATTCGTGAGCTGCTCAAAGACGGCATTGCCGACTATCTCTGGTTGACTCCCACGGGGTCACAAGGTCCGCCTCGTCGGTGCCGATGAACGCGCGCGGAGCGAGGCGGGAGCGAGTTTGAAGGAGGACGTCATGCCGGATCCTCTTGTGATTGCCCAGCGGGGGCCCTATGTCGTGGACGTGGGTCCCGGCACGGTGTATTGGTGTCGCTGCGGCCGATCGAAGACCCAACCGTTTTGCGACGGATCCCATACGGGGACCGAGTTCTCGCCGATGGAGGTGACCGTTGCGGAGAGAAAACAGGTAGCCTTTTGCGGCTGCAAACACACCAAGACCCCGCCGTTTTGCGATGGAACGCATTCCCGTCTGTCGGTAACCGATAAGGGTGGAAGCGGGGGGCGGTGAGAAGCGCCGCCGGCGCGTCCGGCTGCTCGCGAACGACATGGCGCTGCTCGGAGACAACCAACCCGCACGAGGCCGACGCTCAACCCTCCGTTCGCGGAACGGATACGCCGCGGCCTACCGTCATCTCCGGCGCGTCGATCCGATCATGCGCGAGCTCATCTCGCATGTCGGCCCGTGCAGGTTAGCGCCGCGCCGCGACTACTTCGTGACCCTCTGCGACTCGATCATTTCCCAGCAACTCTCCGCCCAGGCCGCCGAAACCATCTTCGATCGCTTTCTGGCTCTGTACCCGGCTGGACGGCCGACACCTCGATCCGTTGCGAAGACTCCGGCGTCGGTACTGAAGACCGCCGGAGTCTCCAGGCAAAAGGCCCGGTACCTCAAAGACCTGGCCGCCGGATTCCAGGATGGACGGATCACGCCGAGGCGGTTCGTGCGACAGTCCAACGAGGAGATCATCGCCTCGCTCGTCTCGATCCACGGGATCGGACGATGGACGGCCGAGATGTTTCTGATGTTTTCGCTCAATCGCTCGGATGTCCTGCCGGTGGATGACTTGGGCATCCGCAAAGCGGTGCAACGGAGCTACGAACTGAGAAACCTGCCCGTTCCGACCCGACTCCGGAAGATCGGTCAAGCTTGGCATCCGTATGAAACCATTGCCTGCTGGTACCTGTGGAAAAGCCTACGAACAAGAAGGCCCCGCGAGAAGCCGGCCACACGGAGGCAGGAAACGGGTGAGGCCCGCTGAGACGGGGAGCCTGCCAATTTCGATGGGGGGACCCCTCCATTGGCTAGTGGCATTTGGGGAGGGCTCTCGGTCATCATATGCGCGATTCCTTGCTCCTTTGTGCAGCGGACGGGGAAGCCACAATCTGCAGAATCGCTGCGTCGGTCAGCAAAAAGGACTTCCGTCATGCGCAACCGCATTCCCTGTACCGCCGACCGACTGAGCCTGCTTGACCCGCCCATGATCCAATCAGTCGTCGAGATTTCCGCCTTCCAGATCGGACATCAATACCTGTCCGAGAATCGCGTCCGGATCGTCGAAGCCGACGAATCGCAGATTGCTTCCGCTGTCATCGGCAATTCGGGCCTCTATGAGCAAACGATCAAGCTGAAGGACGGGCATCTGTTGGCCAAGTGCACCTGCACCTTGGTTGAAGAGCCCATGTGCCGGCATTGCGTCGCCGTGTTGCTGGAATATCACCGCTGGTCGCAACCCCGCGCAGCCGCCAAAAGACCGCGGGAGCCGAGACCGCAGGCCCCTCAGCCTGAAACGTCTTCACCCAACTCGGCGGCCGATGTCAAGCTCAGCGAGATCATGATCTTTATGGAATGGCTGCAGCCGGCGGTGAGGGCTCTGGAAAAAGGCCAGCCGCTTCCTGAAACGCCGGCGCTGAAAACCGGGGAGGTCGCTTCCTGGATTCAAGCCATCAGGAACTTGGAGGACCGTCGCCGGGAGAGCGAAGAGGTGCAATTGGCATTGGAAGCCGACATGCGGGATCGGGAGGCCTATGTCGGCCGTCTTACCCAGCAACTCCAGGTGTCACTGGACGAGGCCAAGTCCGCGCAGGCCGCTTGCAAGGAACTCCAGCAGGAATTGGCCTCCTACAAGGCCATGCTCGCCCGGATGTTGGACATCTCCAGAGAGATAGGGCACTTCGACGGCCAGATGAAAACCCTCGCCGGCGAACTCATGGAAAAGGGTTCGCGATTGGAAGCCTTGGCGGGGTCCTTTCAAGAGTTGGCAGCGGCGCTCAAGGCCCTGGGGAATCCGTCTGCCGGTTGATTTGTCCCAAGCCGTTGGAACTCTGAGAAAATTCTTACTTCTGCCTTTTCTGCATCTTACCCTTGCGTCTCCTCCAGGAAGTTGAGTACAATCGGCGCCGTTTTGTCCGGAAATCCCGAACCACACGAGGAGGTCATCGTTATGAGCAATCTGATCGCTAGAATCGTGACTGTCGGTGCGGTCATCGCCGGCAACGTATCCGTGGCCCTCGCCAATGAGCCGAAGGGCGGGGCGCCGGATTACAGCGGCATCTCCTATATGTATTACACACTCATCGCTCTCATATTGGGATACGGCGTGTACGACACGTTCTTCAAGAAATCCTGATAGCGGTTTAGCGAGCGGGTGATCGAGCGAAAGGGCCCTCGCGCCGGCCGGCGTGAGGGCCTTTTTGTCATGAGACCAGACTTACGGGGGTTCCGCGAGCAAGGGTGCAATCGTTCGGAAGATGTTCTCGGCGATGAGACGATAGCCCTCTCCCGTCGGGTGAATGCCGTCGGCCTGGTTGAGAGTCGCCTTCGCCGCGACTCCTTCCAAAAAGAACGGGATCAAGGTCAGCCCATAGGTTTTAGCCAGCTCGGGATAGATCGCTTCGAAGCGCGATGTATAGTCCGCCCCGTAATTCGGCGGCAGCTTCATACCGGCCAGCACAACGGGGACCTTTTCCGCCAGCAGGCGCTCGATGATCTGCTCCAGGTTCGATCGTGTCTCTTCCACGTTCAACCCGCGCAGCCCGTCATTGCCGCCCAGTTCCAGGATTACGAGACTGGGCCTGCTCTGCAGAATCCAGGGGACGCGGCGGAGCCCGCCTGCGGTCGTCTCTCCGCTGATCCCCGCGTTGATGACGCGATAGCGGTAGCCGGCCGTGTCGAGCCGTCGTTGCAGGTGCGCAGGATAGGAGTCCTCGGGCGCCACACCGAGGCCGGCGGTGAGACTGTCCCCGAACGCGACGATACGAGGTCGGTCATCCGCGCTTGGATGGCTGGCGCGTTCTGACTGAGCAGCGCCATCTGTTCCAAGCCGCTCGCTGAATCCGTCGCGTGAGTTGCCGGGCGGAGCGGGAGGGGAAACGGAGGGCGGCTCCGGTCTCTGGTCGCAGCCGAGCAGAACCAAACCCGCGAGCAGCGGACACAGTGCAGCAACCGCGCGTCGCCGGAAGATACTGAAGCGTGCAGAGCGGCGCATCGGCATACAGTATAATAAGGTTCGCGCCGAAGCCAACGCCACGTCATCGGGAGAGGAAACACCAGGAATGATCTCGATCAGTCACCTCACGATGCGACTCTCCGCCGGGGGCCGCTCGGTGACCATTCTCGATGACATCACCCTCGATATTCCGGAAAAGCAACGGGTCGCAATCGTCGGACCGTCCGGGAGCGGGAAATCCACCTTGCTGGGGCTCATCGCCGGGTTGGACCGGCCGACCGCGGGCTCCATCCGCCTCGACGGCCGGGAGATCACCACGATGCCGGAGCGCGCGATGGCCCGCTTCCGGCGCGAAAAGATCGGATACATCTTCCAGTCGTTCCATCTGATTCCGACACTGACGGCGCTGGAGAATGTTTCGGTGCCCCTCGAGCTGAACGGGGACGCCCAGGCGAAGAAGCGGGCCGCGGAATTGCTGGAGGCTGTCGGACTCGGAGAGCGCCAGTCTCATTATCCGGTGCAACTGTCCGGCGGCGAGCAGCAGCGGGTGGCGGTGGCGCGAGCGTTCGCCTGCCGGCCGCCCATCCTGCTCGCCGACGAACCTACCGGCAACCTCGATTCGACGACGGGCCAACAGGTGATCGATCTCCTGTTAGGGTTGCACCGAGACCACGGCACCACCCTGGTCTTCGTCACTCACGATCCGATGCTGGCGTCCTATATGGAGCGCATCGTCAGCCTGCGCGACGGCCGAGTCGAGTCCGACCGTCTCATCACCCCGTCAGGCGGAACAGCGGAGGGGGAATCGTGACCTTCTTCGCGCTGAACATGGCCTGGCGCGAGACGCGCGCCGCCTGGCGGCACTTCCTCTATTTTTTCGTCTGCATTGCGCTCGGCGTGAGCGCGCTGGTCGGCGTGGGCCTGTTCGCCGCGAACGTCGAACGGGCCGTCACGCGCGAAGCGCGGGGGCTTCTCGGGGGCGACCTGGAAGTACGGACTTCGCGGCCCATGAGCGAGGCCGGGGAGCAGGTCCTTCGCTCGCTGACGTCGCGCGGCATCGCCACGACCCATGTCAGCGAATTGGTCGCGATGGCGGCGACGGTGAACGGTAGCCCAGTCCGGTCCGGCCCGGTGACGCAGATCGTCGAGTTGAAAGCCGTGGAATCCGGATATCCACTCGATGGCCACGTGACAGTCGAACCGGACTTCCCGCTCGCCGACCTGCTGACCCTTTCGTCAGGTTCCTGCCCTGATTCGTCAGGTCCTGCTTCTCTCCCTTCGCCCACCCCTGACCCCTCACGCCTTACCCCTGGCCATTCCTGTCACGGCGCGGTGGTCCAGGAGTCGTTGCTCATCCGAATGGGTCTCTCGCTAGGAGATCGCCTGAAGATCGGACAGGCGACGTTCCTCATCACCGGGGTGATTCGGAAGGAGCCGGATCGGATGGCCAACGCCTTCAGTCTCGGACCACGCGTGATGATCTCGCGCGAAGGACTCGCGGCGGCGGAGCTGATCAAGCCGGGGAGCCGGGTGCGCGAGCGCTATTTACTCAAGGTGTCAGCAGGGGTTCCGATCCAGCCTTTGCTGCACGAGCTTCGCGGACGGTTGGCAAGGGAGTCGGCCAGGGTGTCGAGCTATCGCGACGCCCAGCCGCAGCTTAAGCAGTTCCTGGAGCAACTGACCCGTTATCTGGGTCTGGTCGGACTGACCGCCCTGTTCGTAGGCGGGATCGGTGTCGCCACGTCGGTGCAAGCGTTTCTCCGGGAGAAGCTGCAGACGATCGCGATCCTGAAAACGCTGGGCGCCGATTCCGCCACCGTCGTGAAGACCTATCTGGGGCAGGCCTTGTTTCTCGGGTTGTTGGGGAGCGTGGTCGGCGCAGGACTCGGCGTCGCGCTCCAAGACCTGCTTCCGGGTCTCATCGCCGGGATGCTCGCCACCAATTTGCTGGAGCAGATCGAGTTCTCGTCGGCCCTGACCCGGGGTTCACTTCCTCCGCTTTTCAAAGGCATCGCTCTCGGCATGCTCACCACCTTGCTGTTCAGCGTCTGGCCTTTGCTCGGCATCCGCGAGATCCGGCCCGCGCTGATGTTTCGCCGGGAGGTCGCATGGCCTGAAGCCGCTCAGGCCACGGGTGCGCCGCACCGTCCGGGCCGCTGGTTGAGAGCGATCGGCGCGGATGACCCGGTGCGATCGATCACCGCAATCGGTATCACAGGCGGACTCGCCGGGCTTTCGATGTGGCAGGCCGGCTCATGGAAGGTCGGGCTGCTGTTCCTCGGCGCGTTGATTTTGGCGGTCTTGTTGTTGCTGCTGACGGCGGCGGTCCTTGTCCGGGCGATCCGATGGGTGCCGGCGCCCAAATCATTGGCAGTGCGCCACGCCATCGGCAATCTGTATCGGCCCGGTTCGCAAGCGACCGGCATCATGGTGTCGGTCGGCATCGGGGTGATGGTCATCGTGGCGGTCGGGCTGCTGGAGCGCTCGCTCGTCCGACAGCTCGGAGAGAACCGGCCCGAGGACGCCCCGACCTTCTTCTTCATCGACATTCAGCCCGACCAGGCCGACGGGTTCGTCCGCTTGCTCCATGAACGAACCGGCGACCTCAACCCGCAACTGACGCCGTTGGTGCGGTCTCGCCTGTCCGCGATCAACGGGCGACCGGTGAAGATCGAGGAAGGCGGCGAGGAGGAGCGGGACAAGCCCCAGGACAAGCGCAAGAGTTGGTACTTCACCCGCGAATATGTCCTGACGTTTCTGGATCGGCTGCCCAAGGACAACGTGATCGTCAGAGGCGAATGGTGGAAACCGAACCAGGTGTTCAGCAAACCGTTGGTGTCGGTGGAGGAAGAAGCGGCGCGGAACCTCGGCCTGGATGTGGGCTCGGTCGTGGAGTTCGAGATTCAGGGGAGTACGGTCTCGGCGGAGGTCAGCAGCATCCGGAAGGTCGAGTGGGGAAACTTCTCGACGAACTTTTACATGATCCTGTCGCCCGGCTCGCTCGATGGCGCCCCGTTCACGTATGTCGCCACGGTCCGCGTGCCGCCGCGGGACGAAGTCCCGTTGCAGCAAGCCGTGGTGGCCGCCTTTCCCAATGTCACGGCCATCAACATCGGCGACGTGCTGGACAGTTTCGCCCGCATCCTCGATCGCCTTTCCTTGGCCATCCGGGCCGTGGCGACGTTCTGCATCCTGGCCGGCGCGCTCGTGATGGCGGCGGCGCTGGCGGCGACTCGGTACCGTCGGTTATACGAGTCGGTCATCCTCAAAGCGTTGGGCGCTACGCGCGGTCTCATCGCTCGGTCGTTTGCGACTGAGTATGCGCTTCTCGGCGCGGTCGCGGGTGTGATCGGCACCGTCCTGGCCAGCGCGCTCTCCTGGGCGGTGCTGCACTTCATTCTGGACCTTCCCTGGTCCTTCCATCCCGGTGTCCTGACGGTCGGCTTCCTCCTGACCGTTGCCCTCACCCTGGCGGTCGGTTTCCTCACAACCTTCCGCATCCTCGGCCAGCGCCCGCTGGCCGTGCTGCGACAGGAATAAGACAGCGCAACAATTGATCGGCCGTTCGCGCTGAACAGATCAGTGGCGACGCTCATCGAAGCGGGAACCGGAGAGTCGGGGTTCGAGCAGGTGTCTCAGGCGGCGCTCCTCGTCCCGACAGACCGTCACAAAGCGAAGTCCGACCGCGTTTCCCGCCTGCGAGCGAACGACCGCGCCGTCGATGGTGATCGGCAAATCATAGGGCGACGGCTGGAACTCCAGCCGCAGGCTTGCTCCCTTTGGGATCGGGGTGGCGCTCCGAACGCGACAACCCCTGATAGACAGGTTGGTGATCGTGCCGGGGTATCCCAAACCTTCCGATGCGCGCGTGAAACTCGATTGGAACCAGACCGGATACTGGACGGCCACCCGCTCGTAGCTCCGCCGGGGGTTTGCGCTGGGCCGGCCGAGGAAGGACCGGAAACGATAGGTGCAAAGTTGACAGCGGAGGGGGTAGATGGTGAAAGCCCTGAAGATCCGGTCCAGGAGAGTCCGCCGAGGAGCCAACCGGACTTTTGAAGTCCCGCACTGGGGACACCGCTTGGCCAGCATACAGAGTGGCTCCTCTGGAGCGCCTATCCTGAACGGAGCAAGGAACGACAACGACGGAACCGGACGTTACAAGAAGTCGTCCGTGCCGCGCAAGCCCCGCGAAAGGATGGATGGCTAGCGTTTTGATGGGTCGGGAAACTCTGATGGCACGGCTTCCGGATGTCTCCAGGTCAGGGCCCACCCTCCGTCCAGGCTCAGTTAGAAACAATGCGGAAGAGTCCGCCCTGAGCGGTCATGACATGCAGCTCGCCAGCGGCGTCCTCCCCGAAGCTCGTGATGTTGCCGCCGGGGTTGAGCGACCCCCAATCGGCATGTTCAGTGACCTGGCCATTGACAAATCGAAAGCTTCGCACAAAGCCGGTGCAAAAGTCGGCATAGAAATAGGTGCCTTGAAGGTTTGCAATGGCTTGCCCTCGGTAGACATACCCTCCCGTGATGGAGCAGCCCTGTGTGTGGTCATACTCAACGAATGGCAACGTGAGACTTGCCTGACTGCATGGTGCACCGATCGGGAAACAGAGAGTACCCTCCATCACATTCCATCCATAGTTCAATCCCTTTCCCCCTCTGTCGGACGATAAAGAGACATTGATCTCCTCACGTTCACTTTGGCCCACATCGGCGATATAGAGATCGCCGCTAGCTCGGTCAAAGCTGAAGCGCCACGGATTGCGCAACCCGAGGCTCCAGAGTTCGCCACGAATTCCCGGCTGTCCGACACACGGATTACTTGCCGGGATCGCATACGCGGGCATAGGCGGCTGGGTTGCCTGCGACACGTCGATCCTCAACAGCTTGCCCAACAAGTCGTTGAGATTCTGGGCGTGGTTTTGCGGATCGCCGCCGCTTCCGCCATCGCCGAATCCGATGTAGAGGAAGCCGTCAGGTCCAAACGCGATCATCCCGCCGTTGTGGTTGGCGAAAGGTTGGGTCAAAGTCAGCAAAACGCGATCGGCTTGAGGTAACGCCTGATCGGGGTTCACGGGATCGGTCAGGTAACGGGCGATCACAGACCTACCTTGGGCATCCGTGTAGCTCACATAGAACCGGCGGTTCACGGCGTACTGCGGATCGAAGGCCAGGCCCAGCAGCCCTTGTTCTCCGCCGGTCGAGACAAGGGCAGTGATGTCGAGAAACGTTCCCTGAAGCGCCTTCGTGTTCCGGTTGATGATCCTGATCCGCCCGCCCTTCTCCACCACGAACAGTCGGTTGTTGTCGCCGGGCGAGGCGGTAAGGAAGAGAGGGAAATTCAGAGCCGGGGTGATTTGTTCCAGTCCCAACGCGATGCCTGGAGGCGGCGCTACTGGAGGAGGAGCGGATGGGGGAGCTTGGGCCTGCGCCACGAGGCAGGATGCCGAGGCAGCCACGTTCGCTCCGGGTGCATCACTGCCCCCACCCCCGCAGGCGGATAGTGACAGGATCGCCAAGGCCGCGGCGACCGCGCTGACCGGTGTGAGCCGGGGCATTCAGTTTGCTCGTGAAAGGGTGAAAGCCGTACAAACCCTTCGTCCCCAACCGATCAAGATTCCTTATCTTAGTCGAAAAGGGTTCTCTTCGGGAGCCTACCTGACTACCGAACCTTCTTCAGATACCGGGCGAAGAGCCAGTCCAGGAAGGTTTTCGCAAAATCCGGATCGTCGGTCACCTGCTTGTAGAATTTGAAATTCGTATCGATCATCTCCTGCAACTTGTCGTTTACCACGTGGTCGAACGTGAGACGGGCATTGTCCGGGGTGTTCACCTTGACGGCTTTTTCCAGCGCGTCGCTGTCCGCCAGTTTGGCCTCCAGGTGCTCAATAAAGATCCGGTCCTCGTCGGTGAAGGCGGTTCCAAACCGTTCATTCAGCTCGCGGATGATTTGGGAAAGCGGTTCGACTTGCTCGGGTAACGGCATTTCAATGTCTTTCGACTTGATCGGTTCGAGATCCACGGCGCCGCGCTTGAGTTTGATAGAGCCGTTGCCGGTCTTTTGAACGCGATACGATTCGACGTCGATCTGCCGCTGAATTTCGACCGGAAGACGTTCGCGTGTGACCGGGAGTTTCCGGAGAAGGAGCCGTCCGAACACATATAACTTTTCCAACTCAGCGTCCACGAAGGTGATGATCTGGGAGAGGAAGGCGTAGAGGCTGACGAAATCCTTCAGATGGCCGCGAAACGGCACGCGCTCATCCTCGCTTGCGGCCCGGTAACGATCCACGGCCGGTTGCAGAGCGGCATGCAGCCGGTCCTGCGTTCCCTTCGGATCGAAATAGACCGCTGCAAACCGGTTGATCTCGTCGGTCGTGTAAAAATGAAAGTTCGCGAGCTTCGTCTGAAGATCGTACAAGAGGTTCGGGTCGGTGCCTTCCCTCAACAGCGCCCGATCATAATAGGGCTCGAAGGCCTTCTGAATCTCCTCAGCCTCATTCGCGAAGTCGAGGACAAATGTCTCTGCTTTACCCGGCGCGACGCGATTGAGCCGCGAGAGCGTCTGCACGGCATTGACGCCGCCGAGCTTCTTGTCGACGTACATCGTGTGCAGCAACGGCTGGTCAAAGCCGGTCTGGAATTTGTACGCCACGATCGGGATACGATACTCTTCACGCTTGAACATCTCGGCCGTTTGGGCTTCGGGGAAGCCGTTCATGTTCGCTTCGGTATAGTCGGCGCCGCCGTCGCGGACCGTGCCGGAGAAGGCCACGAGCGCCTTGAACGTGTAGCCCTTCTCCTTCAGGTACTGATCGACCGCCTGCTTGTAGCGCACAGCATGGAGCCGCGATCAGGTGACGATCATGGCTTTCGCCTTGCCGGCGATCCGGTGGACGACCTGGCCGGCACAATGGTCCACCATGATCGCGACTTTCTTCTCGATGGCATGGGGATGCAGGTCCACGAACGACTTGAGCAGATAGCTCGCCTTGTGCCGGTCGTACCGCGGATCCTCGGCGATCGTCTTCAACAGATTCCAGTACGTCTTGTACGTCGTGTAGTTCTGGAGAACATCCAAAATGAAGCCTTCCTCAATGGCTTGCCGCATGGTGTAGAGACTGAAGGGTGCATACCGGCCATCGGCCTGTTTCGAGCCGAACAGTTCCAACGTCTTCGGCTTGGGCGTCGCCGTGAAGGCAAAGTAGCTCACGTTGGGCAGTTGGCCGCGTTTCTTGACCTCCCCCACGATACGGTCTTCGAGATCGTCTCCTTCCTCCTGGTCCTCTTCTTCTGCGACTTCGAGACTGCCGGCCGCAAGGACGAGCTTCAAGCTCTTGGTCGTTTCTCCCGTTTGAGATGAATGGGCTTCATCGATGATGACCGCGAACCGTTTACCGGGGAGGGCGCCAATTTCGTTGGCAATGACCGAAAATTTTTGAAGCGTCGTGACGATAAGGGTCTTGCCGTCCTCCAGGGCCTGTTTGAGTTGTCGCGACGTTGTATCGATGTTCTCCACTACCCCGACCGTCTGCTCGAATTGCCGGACCGTCCGCTGGAGCTGGCGGTCGAGGACCCGCCGGTCGGTGATGACGATGATGGAGTCGAAGACGCGCCGATCCGCTGCATCATGCAGCACGCTAAGCTGATGCGCCAACCAGGCGATCGAGTTGCTTTTGCCGCTGCCCGCGCTGTGTTGAATGAGATAACGGTGACTGGGACCGGAAATCTGCGCGTCCCGCACCAGATTCCGGACCACCTCGAGCTGGTGATACCGGGGGAAGGATCAGCGACCGCTCGCCGGTCTTGCGGCCTTTGTCGTCCTCTTCCTCCACCACCTGCACAAAGTGCTGGATCAAATTCAGCACACTGTCGCGGCTCCAGATGCGCTCCCATAGGTAGGCCGTGGGGAAGCCGTTCCAGGCCGGCGAATTGCCGGCGCCGCCGTTGCGCCCTTGGTTGAAAGGAAGGAGGTTGGCTTCGTACAGCTTCTGCAGCTCCTCGTTCAACCCGCTGGATGGGCGGAAATACGCCAGCCGAAACGAGCAGCCGTCCGATTTGATTCCCTTGCGCAAGACCTCCAGCGTTCCACGATTCTTCACCTCGGAAGTCAGGCGCGTGAGCAGTCGGTCTTTGGCATCTCCGCCATGCTGCTTTTTGAACTTTTCCCATTCCTTTGGCTGAGTCGCATAAAGGAAGTCGAATACATCGGCAGGTATCAGGCAGAGTCGTTTGTCGTAGTCCTCCGGCGCCCGCTTTCGGTAGCCGCCGGGCTTGATGAGGCCGTATTCCCCGCCTCGCTCTTTTGCCGGGCTCGCCCCGCCAGGTAACTGCTGCGGAGGCTCTCCGATCAGGACGGTCTCAATCGTCTGCTCGAAATGCTTTTCGGAGATATCGACCATCGGATCACTTCCAAGGTCCGCCGGCCGGCCAATCGAACTTAAAGCCCTCGTCTCTGGCAGCGGCCAACGTTGGTGGCATGAGAAACATCCGAAGCAATTCTACGACTTCCCCGAATGGTACCTTCTCAACGATGCGTCCCTTTCGGACGAACGCATTCCACTGGGTTTGCTTGGTTTGATCTCTTGCAAAGCTATCTGTCAGTGCAGTCGGACTATCCAGCGGAAGCGGAGTGCGCCGTCGCTCAAAGGTGGCCTGAATGGCCTGACTCAATACGGCACCCTTGAAGGGGTGAGTACGTGCAAGCAGCGAAATATCATAGAAATCTTTCATTCGGCTATTCGCCGAATCCAGAATCACCATGGCCTGAAACTTCTCTGCAATCGCGCTTTCCGGCGAATATGCGAGCAGATGTGGCGAGGGAAAATCGAGGAGAGCAGGAAAGTCGATTGGAATCGGTCCCGGGACGATCACATCACCGAATCCGACATCCACCTGCATACTCAGCTTCATGTTGCCAATGTGAGCGATGAAGTCGACGCGGATGCCTCCATAATTGTTATCGATACGGATCGGCTGGGCTGTCACGGTCGCTGAGTCGAAACGACAGCCGTCGTCCGGCACCTGTTGCTCGCATATCTCTTTGACGATGTTCTGTATTGCGTCCTGAGACAGGACGTGTCGGCTCATGAGGTCCACATCAATGGTCGAGCGTGAGAGCGGAGCATCCCATAGCCGAAGCATGAGGGCTCCTTTGAGGTAAAACGTGGTGGCATAGTTCGATTGACTCAAGCGAAACAGAAACCGTTCGATAGCGAAGTACTGGAGCAATTCTTGAAGAGGTCGGCCTTGTTGTTTGGCTTGGTTCAGCAGCCGTTGGTGGATCGATGCCGGCAGGTTAGACGGGTGACGGGCCGTCATGTCATGGCCTCCAGATAAGGACGGATCACGCGCTCGACTCGGCACAGCCGGGCATAGTGAAGAAGCGCTTGAGGAGTCACCCGCTTACGTTCCCGGGCGAGTCGCAGCGCTTCAACGGCCACGTCCATCCCGATCTTGTTGCGAAACTTGAAGCAATCCACGACGCTCTTTTCCGGGCTATAGACCCGTATCTGCATACCCTCAATGGAATGCTTCTCGATCCCTTCTGAGTACGCGGCCTCGGTCATGAGGAACACACGAGTGGGTGGGTGGTCGAGCCGCGGATAACGGGTCCGCCGGGGCAGCGCAATGTGGACTTCATGAGGAATCTGGGTGGTGATGCCGTGAAACGAAAGGGCTGAGATCAGACAAATAACTGCTTGAGGGATGCGGCTCGCTACGACGAGGAGGTCAGGCTGGCTCGGCTCCGGGAGATCAGCCAGCCGGTACACGCCACGAGTCACAGTGACAAGCCGTCCTGAATCGCGAAGCCGATAAAGGATACGGGGATGGATCCCCAGTTTCAGGGCATGAGAGGTTCTAAGCACCCCTCGATGGCGTCTGAAGATGGTTTCCGCTTGTCGTTCTGATTGGATGAGCCCCATGGGTGGATAAATATGCATGCACTTATGAATAAATGCAAACGTTTTTATCCACTGAAGGAAAGGGGTTATGCTGGGCTATACCGCCTCCCGCACGTCGATCTTACCGGTGACGGCGGCGGAGATGAGGGCGATGCGGTATTCCTTCAGCTTCTCGATCCCCTCGCGGACCTTCGCGATGAGGGCGTCGAGCTTGGCGGTTTCTCGGTCGAGGAAAGACATGATCTCTTGCTGTTCCTCAATAGGCGGAAGGGTAACTGTCAGGTTGGCGTAACGTTCAGCACTGACATTTTGAATGGTCGCCTGTATAAAGGTTCCAGAAAGCCAGCTCCAATATGCAGAAGAGAGAGTAAAGTAGGATACGAACTCGGGAGTGCAGACAGCGTTGTTAGTCCTGAACCGGATCAGATACCCAGCATAACAGGCTTTGCCCCACGATTCTTGATAGAGAAAGGTTTTGCCAACTGTTGCTCCACTTCTGGCTAAAAGTAGGTCACCACGTTTGAGCAGGTACGGCCTCGCTATCTCTTGAGGAAGAGATCGAAAAGTATCTTCTCGCAGTCGTCCTGTCTCATCGATGTCGGTGATCCGTATAAAGCGGGGTTGCTCGGGATCATTAAATTCGGACGCTTCGCTCGCCCCGTATTGAAGCGGCTCTTTGGCCACGTGCTTCAGTCGTTTTACCTCCCAATGCGCTGGAATCTTCCCCAGCCACTCAACGCCGGAGTCTTTCAACGGCACGGTGGGATCGAGGCCCTTCGTGACGGCGTGGGTGATGAGGGCGGTGCGCTTTTCTCGGAGCAGCTCGATCAGCCGCTTCTTCTTCGCCACCAGCGCATCAATCTTCGCGGTCTCACGGTCGAGGAAGGCGGCAATGGTGCGTTGTTCGAATTGTGGAGGGAGTAGTGCTGTCAAGTCGCCAACTTCTGCGGCTGTCACTGCGTCGTAGGTGCTTCCAGTTGCAACGGCTTCGAGCCGGGTCCGAACTGTCGACAGAACGTAGTAGCAGAACTGTGGCTCGAAGGCGTTACCCGGCCTGATCGCGCAGAGTCCGCGTCCAATTCCATACGCCTGGTCCGCGATATTTAAGGCGCCAACGGGCGCGCGCACCGATAGCAGGAGGTCACCGGCCATCGCTCGCTTGGGAGCCTCATCGCAAACAAAATGAGGTGTGGGTGGAACGCTCCAAATTCAGCATTACCCTGTAGGAATGGTAGTCCCTCAAATCCTGCAGTGACAGCCTTAGAGGATGGTGACTGTCCCGCTCCAATGTGCGCTGCGTACTTCAGCCGCTTCACCTCCCAATGCGCCGGAATCATCCCCAGCCACCCCGCCCCGGAGTCTTTATAGGCTGGGTATGTCCGGAACCTTGATGCGTCCATTCCTACTCGGCGCGCTTCACGTTTCACGCTTCACGTCTCACGTCTTCCGGCCCAGCCACTCGACGCCGGAGTCTTTGCAGGCCGGATAGGCTGGGTACTTCACGGTAGCTGCTCGATCCAGAGCAGACAGGATGCCAGGGTGGTGTTTCGGAGGGCTTGGTGGAACCGTTGGTCGGCCGTAACCAGTTGCGTTTTGAGTTGCAGCGCCAACGCCAAGTACAAGCAGTCGTACAGGCTCTGGCGCAATTGATGCGCGAGGGCTAACGCCGCCCGAACGAGCCGCGCATCAGGATGGCGGACGATCGTCACCCGATCGAGTTGCTCCAGCATGAGGTTCGCGTCCTCCCGTGACAGCTCGCCTCGTCGAACCTTCTTGCACAAGACATTGCCGAATTCCAACTCGAAAAAGGCCGGCGCATGGAGAGCGGTTGCCGAGTTCCGCAAGCGCCAGGCCGCCTCCCAATGAATCTCCGGCAGGAACCATTTGACCGCCACGCTTGCACCGACGACACACGCGTTCACTGGTCGCGATCCTCACGAATCAGCTCCGCGCTGTCGCTGAACGTCCTGCCGGATCGCCTCATGCGTTCGCGAAATTGCTCGATCGTCTTCCATACTTCAGCTTGATCGGCCTCCGCTGCTGCGTCTTCCAGAATCTGTTTGACTTCGGCCTGGAGCGAGCGGCCTCGCTGCGCGGCTCTCTTTTTGAGCCGCGCCACGATTTTGTCGTCCAGATTTCGGACAAGGACCTGTGCCATCTGTGTGCCTCCTTCCCGTCTCAACGGGTTTAGCTTGCATAATGCTAGCACCCAGACTTCTGTTCCGCAACGGCTATTCTGTGACCTCGCGCAACATCTTCACGATGTCCGGCTCGATGGCTTTGATGTCCGCCTCGATGGCCTCCAACGGCCTCGGCGGCTCGTACTTGTAAAAATAGCGGTTGAAGTTGATCTCGTAGCCGACCTTGCCGACCTTTCCGTCCTTGTGGTCCACGATGGCCCGATTGATCCAGGCGTCCGGCACATGCGGCTTCACTTCCCGATCGAAGTAGACGTGAATGTCTTCTTTGAGCGGCACGTTTTCTGTGTCGCGAAGTTCCGGGTCGGGCTCCGGGTTGCCGTCCTGATCCCGGCAGATCTCGGCCGTCTTGTCGCGTTCGGGCAGCGCGTGCAGAATCGCCTCGCGCAGCGACTTGGTGAGCTTCAGGTCAGCCTTTTCCTGTACCTTGTCGAGTTCTTCGATGAACAGCGCTCGGTCTTTGAAGAGGGTAGACGGAAGCATCTTCAGCATGTCAACGATGGCTTCTTGCTTCTTTCGGCCTTCCTCTTCCTCCTTGGCTTTCTCCTTCGCCTGCTTCTTCTTGCTGACCGCCAAATTCTTGAAGGCCGTTTGTTCCTTCAGTTTCGCCATGCGTTCAGGACTGACCTGGACGTTGAGTCGCAGCGGGCGCTCGACGGTGATCTTGCGGTAGCCGAAGTCGGTTATGTCGAGGATCTTGCAGCGTTCCCCTTCTTTGAAGGCGGTGAACAGGTCCGTGATCTGCTGAATCTGCTCCGCCGAAATTTTTCGCCGCTTGTCGCCCAAGCTTCTGCGCATGGGCACCCGGAAGCTTGAAGCGTTGATGAGCTAAACTTTCCCTCTTCGCTTCTTCTCTTTCCTGTTTGTGAGGACCCATACATAGGTCGCGATGCCCGTGTTGTAGAAGAGCTGCTCCGACATGGCAACGAGGGCTTCCAGTCAGTCGTTCTCCAGAATCCAGCGGCGGATTTCGCTTTCCCCGCTGCCGGCATCGCCGTGAACAGCGGGGAGCCGTTCATGATGATGGCCACGCGGCTGCCGCCGTCTTTCTGGTCTTTCATGCGGCTCAGCATGTGCTGGAGAAAGAGCAATTGGCCATCGCTGATGCGCGGGAGCCCGGCTCCGAAGCGGCCGGCATAGCCACGGTCGTGTTCCGCTTCCACCGCCTCCTGGTCCCGCTTCCAGTCCTTGCCGTACGGCGGATTGGCCAAGAGATAATCGAACCGTTTGTCGGCATGCTTGTCATTCGATAGCACGCTGCCGAAGGCGATGTTTTCGGCATCCCGCCCGTCCGGGCTGGTCATGAGCATGTCCGACTTGGACACCGCCCAGGTTTCGGGATTGACCTCCTGGCCGAACAGGTACACGTCGGCATGCGGGTTGATCTCCAGAATCCGCTCTTTCGCGATGGTGAGCATGCCGCCCGATCCGCAGCAGGGGTCGGCGATGGTGCGGACGATGTGGTTTTTGGCGAGGGCCTCTTTGTCCTGAGCCAAGAGGAGATTCACCATGAGCCGGATGACTTCGCGCGGCGTGAAGTGTTCGCCGGGATTTTCGTCGAGGGCTTCGTTGAACTCCCGGATCAGCTCTTCGAAGATGTAGCCCATCTCATGGTTCGAGACCTTGTCAGGATGCAGATCGATGGTCTTGAACCGCTCGGTCACCTGGAACAGGAGCCCGGCCTCGTCGAGCTTCTTGATCGTGTTGTCGAAATCGAACTTCTCCAATACCTCTTTCATGTTCGGGGAGAAGCCGTTGATGTAGTTTCGGAGATTGGCGGCGAGATTCGGCGCATCGGCCAGCAGCTTGTCGATGTCGTAGCGGGAGGTATTGTAGAAGGCGTAGCCGGAGACTTTACAGAGGAGCGGCGCCGGATTCTCCAGCTTCTTGATCTTTAGTTGGTATTCTCCTCCAGCACCTTGTCTTTGGTCGGTGCCAGCACGCAATCAATGCGCCGGAGCACCGTGAACGGCAGAATCACGTCCTGATACGTACCGCGCTTGAACGTGTCACGGATCAGATCCGCCACACCCCAGATGAAACTGACTTTCTCGCCGAAGTTGTTCATGGTGTGAATCCCGGCAGATCACAGGCGAAGTGTTTTGCAGAGGGACACGCGATTCTCTGCGAGAAATCAACCCAACGTGGGACGGAAAAGCGGCAGCATGAAAGGGTGACCGGAACAGCAGAGAAGATGCCAGGGGTAATGGTCAGTTCGACTCAGGCAGACCTGCGCCTTGCCGTTTTGCTGGTCTGAGGGCTGTTGCCGTACCGGTTCGCGAGTCGATGGACCATGGCGGCGAACTCCGTTCGCCAGGACGCCGGCGCAATGACCTCGACCTGATCGCCGAATCCCTGCACCCACCACCGGAGTTCCAACGTGTCGCGCACGGTCGCCCGCAGCAGGACCCGCCCGTCTTTTTGGGGTATGAGCCGCTGATCTCGTGATAGGGGCCGTTCGGCCAAGTGCAGCGCCGCACCCCGCTCGAACAGGAGTTCGGCGTGAATGGGCCGCCCCTGGAGGGGATAGGAAAAGAACTGCTCGTCCTTCACGTAGCGGCTCAGCGAAAAACCCTCCGGGCGACGGGTCGGCTCATCGCGCAGCATCGCCGAGGTCATCCGGTGCAAGGCCAGGTGCCGGATGTCTGCATACCGTTTCACGGTGCAGACCAGATACACCACTCCATCCCGGAATACGAGTCCGAGCGGATGGACCGGGTAAGTCTTCGGCCGGTCGGCGGCCTTGTTGCGATAGGCGACGATCAGTTGCCGATCGGTCAGCAGGGCTTGATAGACGGTCTCCTGGACCGATGGGACGATCGCTGGCGCCTGAAGGACCGGCCCGCGCACAATGGCGCAGACCTTGTCCGGCCATAAGCTGATGCTGCCCCCGCGTGTGCTCGCGAGCACGTCCCGGGCCCGTTGGAAGTACGGTGTCAGATGGCGCAATGTTGTGGGCGGCAGGAGGGGAGCCAAGTAAACCGCCGCCAACTGAAAAGCCACAGCCGTCGGCGGGTCCATACCGGGGATGTCCAAGGAAGCAGCCTCGGCCATCCACGCCCATCGTAAGGCCTTGCCGTCGGCCTCGCCGGTCAGCGGGAAAATTCCCGAGAGTTTGGCCAAATCGCGCTGGATGGTCCGTAACTCAACCGCAAAGCCCTCCTCCTCCAAACGATCCTTGATCTCCCGTGTTCCGATCGACCGAGGCGATCGCGGAATCAGGCGGAGCATGACCCACTGCCGAAACACCGTCTCGGTGGCACGCCTCATCGCATCCTCATGGCGCAATCCATTCCGGCGGGGAAAATGGCTGCTCAACGACCTATGTTGTCGCGTGAATCGGCTAGTTTGACAAGCACGAACACGTTTTCGCGCAGGGGGATCATCACGAGGAGGTCGTCGCATGCGCCATTGGACATCCGGAGCCATCACGCCGCCGCATCGTCTGCTCAAACGACTCCGCCGATCGAGGAGCACATCTGCTCCGCCGGTCCCAAAGGAGTACCGGGATCTGGTTACCCGATGGATTCTGCGTCTGCTGGCCGCGGGTCGTCGCATGGAGATCGAGTGCGAGCTGGAATCCGCACTACAAAAGCTCACTGGTCTGCCGCCGGCCTATCTGAGGAACCCGTCCGGCGCTGAAGCGAGGCAGGCGATTCAGCGTCGACTTGCAAGGGTGGAACGGCATTCGATGTCGCGGGAGACGCCTCTGGCGCGGCAGCTTCATCAGCTCGCTGAAGTGGTCGGACTGTCTGAAGCCGAGCAGGAACTGCTTGCCTTCACGGTTTTGGCGCGAGCCTGTCCGGTGCTCAGCGACTTTATGGAAGCGACGCGGGAGCAGAGCGTGTGGTCGTTGGACGAGGTGCTGGCGATTGTGCTCGGACGGGAGCGCAAGGAAATTGACCGGATGCTGCGCAGGGACAGCGCACTGTGCTCGGCTGGTCTTCTGCGCGTGGATCGGACGGAACCCGACGTCGCGGAGATGCTGGATCTGTTGGACGGATTGGATACCGGCCTGCTGGAAGATCCGGAGGGCGGAGCGGCGCCGTTTCGTCGCTATTGCGAGGTGACGCCGGCACCGCGCCATCGGCTGGATGAATTTCCTCATCTCCGCGACCACATCCAGGTGCTGCGCCGCTTGCTGGGCCATGTCCTCGAGCATCCGACCACGGGGATCAATATCCTGGTGTACGGCGAGAGCGGTACGGGCAAAACGGAACTCGTCAAGGCGCTGGCGGCGTCCCTGGGCGCCACGCTCTTTCTGGTCGGGTACGAGTGCGAACACAGAGAACTCGAACAGTTCCGGTTCCGGTCGTATCTCTTCACGCAGAAATTGTTGGCGCGCAACGACCGAAGCCTCGTCCTCTTCGATGAAGTGGAGGATGTCTTTTCCGACCGGGAGTTCCCACTGTTCGGCTGGAACCGGAGATCCGGGCTCCAGAAGGCGTGGACCAATGCCGCCTTGGAGACCAATCCGCGCCCGGCCTTCTGGATCTGCAACGAAGTGGGGCAGATCGATCCGGCGTTTCGGCGGCGGTTCGCTTATGCGCTGGAGGTGCGGACCCCGCCGCGATCCGTGCGCCGCGCGGTGTTGGCGGGCAACCTCCAACATCTGCCGGTTCGGCCCGAGTGGATCGACCGGATGGCCGGCCATCCGAACCTCACCCCGGCGCTGATCGCCCAGGCGTCCAAAGTCGCGAGCTTGGCCGGCGGCGACGATCCGGCCATGGTGGAAACACTGGTCGAGCGGGCGATCCGACAGAGTCTCGAAGTGCTCGGCTGTGCGCCGCTCGAACGCGCCGGGTCTGAGCCGCTCCTCAGGTACAGCATCGAGCACCTCAATGCCAGCCATGATCTGCAGGCTGTGGTGGAGGGACTCAAGACACGCCCGGCCGGGCGGCTGTGTCTCTACGGTCCGCCCGGCAGCGGGAAAACCGCGTTCGCCCATTACGTGGCCGACCGGCTTGACCGTCCGCTTCTCGAGCGCCGCGCGTCGGACTTGCTGAGTTGCTGGCTCGGCGGGACCGAGCAGAATCTGGCCCGACTGTTCCGGGAGGCCATCGACGAAGGCGCCGTGATCCTGCTCGATGAGGCCGACAGTTTCCTCCGTGATCGGCGCGGCGCGCATCGCTCCTGGGAAGTGACCCAGGTCAATGAACTCTTGAAGCAGATGGAAGCGTTCGAAGGGGTCTGCTTCTGCGCCACCAACTTGATGGAAGACCTCGACCCGGCCGTCCTGCGGCGGTTCGACCTCAAGATTTGGTTCGACTACCTGACGGCGGAACAGGCATTCACGCTCTTCGTGCTCGCCGTGGTTGCGACGCGGGAACCAGGTGACGGAGTGGTGGTGTCCACGTCCGTGCAAGAGCGGCTGGCTCGATTGAACACGTTGACGCCGGGAGACTTCAACACGGTGCTGCGGCAAGCTCGATTGTATGGGAAACGTTACGATGCCGAGGAGCTGCTCGCCGCGCTCGAAGCCGAGTGCCGAGCGAAACACGGAACCATGAGCCGCATTGCGGGCTTCTCCGCATGCGAATAGTTCCCTCGCCCCATTGTGGGAGAGGGAAGGGTGAGGGATGCAAACAGGTCTTCAGCGCCTGTGGGTCTTGTCGTGGATTTCTGACTCATGAGGCTAGAACGGCTAGTTGTGAAAAGTGAGGAAACGATGGAGACTCAGGGGACGAGCGACGAATCGGCGTTCAACCTCGCGGATCTTCGGACCGGGCCGGGAATTGTCGTGCTGTCGGCGGCGATGCAGCTTCTGTATATGAACCAGGCGGCCCACGAGCTGACCCGGCAAATCAATGCGACCGGGCAGGGGAAAGGATCGCCGTCTGCCGCCCACGGCGTCTTGCCCGAGGCGCTCACCGAGGTGTGCCGGGAGGTCATCGACACGCTAAAGGTAAGGACCGAGGCCAAAGACTGGGAGCAGTTTCAAGTCACGCGGATCGCCGCGTCATCCGACCGCACCATCCTCCTGAAGGGATTCGGATTGCCCGACGCCGGCGGCCTGCAGCGGGCGAGGATCGTGGTGACGATCGAGCCGCTGGGGCGACAAGACCAGCGAGGGATCGATCGAGCCAAGGAGCGGTACCAGTTGACGGACCGCGAGCTAGCCGTCGTGAAGGAGCTTGTCAAAGGCTTCACCAATAAAGAGATCGCCAACGCTCTCCACATCACCGAGCAAACGGTCAAAGAGCACATCAAACGCATCATGCGGAAGACCGGCGCCACGACCCGGACGGGCATTCTGGCCAAGGTGCTCGCGTCCTAGCGCGAGTGAGACTTGTCCCTCTGAAATTGTGGTTTTCGTCGAGTTGGGTTTGACAACTCCACACGGACGCTGCTCAGTTCAAACCTGCCTGCGCGTATCCTGACCACGCGGTTTTGGTGAAAATGTTTTGTCTTAAGCGGAACGATTGGTACGATTTCGGCTGCCATGTGCCGGTGCCTGACAAGGGGTTATCACTAATTATGCGGGGGAAGGGTACCGGGAGTCCTTTTTCGGGCTTCTTTAACTTGGGCGACCTATTGGCTCGTTGAGGTAAACCAATGGCCAGAATATCAGATGCTGAACGGATAATGAGGTTGCTGGAAAGCGCGGGCGGGAGTCTCGGAAGGCGTGAGATAATCGAAGCGCTTGGTCTGTCTGATGAGCGCTATACGCAAGTCATTGAGAAGCTCGTAGACAAGAAAGATGCGGTGAAAAACCGGGGCCGAGCCGGTGGCTTGCGATTAAGCGCCACGGGGCGTGAACCAGAAGCTATACGCCGACGCCCTGGTGCTACTGACACATCTACCCTTCCCTTGGAGAAGGAGTACTATCGGCCGTTTGCTCAATACCTCCGGACAGCAGCCGAGAGCGACAATAGCAAGAGCCTTGTGTTGAATACACACAAGACGAAAGCTGGAAAGTGGGAAACTCCAGACCTAGCCGAGGTTCGGATAACACCTTTTCCCATGGTTGGTCAGTGGGAATTGCGCGTGGCCGTGTACGAACTAAAACGTGAGGGCAGCTGGAACGTCGAGTCGGTGCTCCAGGCCGCAACATACAATGAGTTTGCCCACGAATCATGGCTTGTTGTGCCTGCGGGAGATGATGGTGACTGGGTTGAGTACTTTGGGAAACGGGTTGTAGACAAGGCGGGCGACCTGGGTATAGGGCTCGGAACCTTTGATGCCACGGAACATACCCTAAAGAAACACATGAGGCCCCAGTGGAGACAGCTGCCTTCATTGTCACGCCAGCAAGAGTGGCTGGAAGATGTCATAGAGCGGCTCGGTGAGGAGAAGCTGAAGGAGGATATTGCTGGTTACATTAGATGGGCTCGTAGCAAGGCCGAATCCGGGCGCGACTGAACACGGAAAACGTCCGTTGTCGAGCAGCAGTTGGCATCAGAGTGCAATTGTGAGAGCGATTGAGTTCTTTGGGCGGCTCGCGAATTGAAGTAAAGCTCTGGCGCGAGCGCTCACCAGGCAAGTGGCGGCTGATGAAAAAGGTCCTATTCAAGGAGACTGTATAACCTACAGGACGAAACGTCGGTATCAGGTCGACTTTTCTTTCGATTACACGGCCGCGAGCAATCAAGGTAAGCAGGCCGCGCGAATGACAGCGACCACGTGTTCAACGGCACAGGCAGTCGAAAAGGTCGAGCGCCTGGGAGGAAACAAAGGGGTCTGACCCCTTAATTTTGACCCCTTAATTTGTGTTGACCCCTTAATTTGTGTCGGCCATGAGATCCTCGTCCCGGTCGTCGGCCCCGCCTCATGCATGCACAGGTCTGGGTGCTTCTGCCACACGCTTGACCTTGATCTTTCCAGCCTTCTTTTCCATCTGCGCCAGGTCGTAGGCCGCCCGCATCCGCAGCCACGTCTCCGCACCGCCGCCGAACGCCTTGTCCAGCCGGATTGCCATTTCTGCCGAAATCCCCGCCTTGCCGGTCACCAGGTTATGCATCGCCTGTCGCGTGATCCCCAGCACCTTCGCACCTTCTGCCACGGACAGTCCCAGCGGCTCAAGGCAGTCATGCCGCACCGACAGTCCAGGATGGGGAGGGTTCTTCATACGCATGGCAGTTCTCCTAATGGTAATCAATCAAGTCCACATCATACGCCGCGCCGTTCTCAAACCGGAAGATGATCCGCCAGACGAAGAAAAGCCGAAGAAAAGGTACCGGGAGTCTTTGTTGGCTTTCGAGACCACCCGGGGAGCGGTAGCCCAGAAGTCGGAGGTCTTCACGAACGCCGCGCCTAGCAGGCGGTTCGTTCAACGTGAAACGTAGTGGAGCTCCCTGCGAGTAACGAGCAACGTTTCACGATTATCGAAGCGCGACGGCGCTGAATCGTTGGAGATAGCCGCGGAGTTCCGTGCCGCTGCGCTCGCGGAACCTCACCACCACGCGTAGTTGCTCCAGATACTGGTCCAGCGTTTTGCCGCCGAGGTCGATCTTGCGCGACGTGAAAAACTCGCGCACGTCCCGCTCGAGTTCGGGCGTGGCGAGGCCGACGATGCCGCCGCACATGCGGCGCAGGCCGTTCTTGGGGAACAGCCGATCCATCGTGTCCCAGTTGATCTTCACGAAGTTCCACGCCAGCTCGCGGCCGTAGACGCTTCCCAGGATCGCGCCGACGAGGAACGGACCGTCCTGCGTTCGGATCTCGCCGTTGAGGGTCCGTGCCAGCGTCCGTTCCAACAGCTCGTGCCGCCGGAACGCAGCCAGGGCGAAAAGATAGCGCCGCTCTTCCTGCGGCGTTGCAGCCTTGGCAAACCGTTCGGAGAACTCTTGATACCGTGACTCGTCGCCGGTGTGGGCGAGGATCGCCACGAGCGCCGACACGATGTTCGGGTCCACCGCGTCCGCATCTTGCAGATAGGCCTGGTACAGCTCGGCCGCGCGCGTTTGCACGGCCGCGTCGTTCCCGATAGTGCCCAGGGCGCGGATCAGTTCGCCGCGCAGTTGGCGGGTCAGCTCGTCCTCCGTTCGCTGCGGTGCCCAACCGAGATCCTTGACCGCCGGCGCCACTCGATCGCGGACCAAGGCCTCGAGCAGGGGGCGATCGTGTGAGTCGATAATCCGGTTGAGTTGCTGGAACGAGTCGAGCAGGAGCGCCCAGACATTCTTGTCCCGTTCGGCTGTGAACCGGCCGGTCAGGTCGAGGTAGGCGTCGAGCGGCATCAAGCCCGCGACGGCGGCAGCCCACACGTCGTTGACCAGGTTGAACCGTTCGGTCGCCGCCAGCCGGTCCGGCAGGAGCGGGATCAGGCGCTCCAACAGCTCCGGCGCATAGCGAACGCGGTAAAAGCCGTGGCCCCCCTCGTTGAGCAACACCGACTCGAAGCCCGGCGGCAGAGCCAGGGTGGTTTCCTTGTCGTTGAGGAGCAATCGCCTCGTCTCCGTCTTGCCGCCGGCGACGATCCGCAGTTGGATGGGCACCTGCCAGGTGGTCGGCGAGGGGTCAGGGGCGAGGGGGGAGGACGATTGACGACTGCCAGGAGACGACGGAAAAGGATCAGGGGGTGAACTGAGATAGGTGAAGCGCTGTTGAGTCAGCACCAGTTCGGAATCGCCCTTGATCTCGGCGGTGAGGAGCGGATAACCGGGTTTGAAGATCCAGGCATCCATCAGTTCGGGGACCGGCTGCTTGGCCGCTTTTCCCAGCGACGCCCAGAGATCGCCGGTGTCGGCATTAGCGTAGGCATGGGTACGGAGATAATCCCGGACGCCGTCGCGAAACACGGCCGGGCCGAGATGCTGCTCCAGCATCCGCAGGACCGCCGCGCCCTTTTCATAGGTCAAGACATCGAACATGGCATCGGCGTCCTTCGGCGCGCGGACCGGGTATTCGATCGGTCTGGTACTGTGCAAGCCGTCCACCGACAATGCGGCCGCGCGGGAGGCGCCGAAGGTCACCCAGCGTTGCCACTCCGGTTTCCACGCGTCCACGGCCAACATCTCCATGAAGGTCGCAAAGGCTTCGTTCAGCCACAGGCCGTTCCACCAGGACATGGTCACGAGGTCGCCGAACCACATGTGGGCGTTCTCGTGCGCGACGACGTCGGCCACCCGTTCGAGTTCGGCGTGGGTGGCGGCGCGCTGATCCACCAGCAGCGCGGTTTCCCGGAACGTGATCGCGCCGAGGTTTTCCATCGCGCCGGAGGCGAAGTCCGGAATCGCGATCAGATCCAGCTTGTCGCCGGGGTAGGAAATACCGTAGTACTCCTCGAAGAACCGCAGGGAGAAGGCTCCGATCTCCTGCCCAAACCTGGCGAGGTGTCGTTTGCCGGGGACGGCCCAGACCCGCAACGGCGTCTGGCCGACGGTGACCGGGTCCGTTGCTTCCAGCTCTCCGACCACGAAGGCGACGAGGTAGGTGGACATGCGGATCGTATCCGCGAACCGCACCACTTTCTTGCCGCCTTCCCGCCGCTCCGACAGGATCCGGGTGTTGGAGACGGCTGTCAGCGCCGGGTCGATCGCCAGCGTCGCGGCAAAGACCGCTTTGAAGTCCGGCTCGTCCCAGCAAGGAAACGCGCGTCGCGCGTCGGTTGCTTCGAATTGCGTCGCGGCAAGCCGGTGCGTGGCGCCGGCCTGGTCCTTGTAGGTGCTGCGGTAGAAGCCCCGCAGCTTCTCGTTCAGCACGCCGCTGAAGGTGAGCGTCAGTCGCCAGCCGCCGGGTTGGAGGGCGGCGGGAAATCGGATGCGACATCGCTCCACCGCTTCCTCCAATTCGACCGTTCCCTCGTACGACGCCCCGCGATCGTTCTCGATGCGCGCGGACGTCACCGCGAGGTCGGCGGCATTGAGCACCAGTTCCGAGGTCACCTGGTGGACGGTCAACTCGACGGTTTCCTGCCCGGTGAACGTGAACGAGGCGAGGTCCGGCTCGAGCCGCAGCTCATACCGGCTCGGGATGACGTGTCTCGGCAACCGATATGGATCCACGGATCTCCTCCCTGTCGAAGACTCTTCGGGCGCTTCACGCGGCGGCCGTGTCGGCTCCCGCCCGCCGCCGGCGCCTGCGCGAGGGTTACCACACAGCCAGGCGAGCCACACGCCGCCGGCCAAGACGATCAGTCGCCCCGTGCAGCGCGAAGTAAGCTGAAGGACGCCACGCCGCGTCACATCGCGCGACAGGGGCGCTTCCGGGTCGTCCGGCAAGCTCGAGCGGGTCCAGCCATGACTCCGCATCGGCACCGTTCACGGCTCCGGCGGGTGATGGATCTCGACGCCATCCGGAGTGCCGACGATCAACAGACTGGTGCGTCCGACGAACAGGCCGGTTTCGACCACGCCGGGGATCAGATTGAGTTGTGTCTCGAGTTCCGCCGGTCGGTCGATCCGGCCGAGTTGCAGATCCAGAATGTAATGCCCGGCTTCGGTCGTGAAGATCCGCCCGTTCCGCCGGCGGAGCACCGCCTTTCCGCCCAATGTTTCGAGTTGGCGTGCGGTACTGCCCCAGCCGAAGGGGACCACCTCGATCGGGAGAGGAAACGAATTGCCGAGGGCAGGAACCATTTTGGTATAGTCCACCACGATGATCAGTCGACGCGCGGCGGCCGCCACGATCTTCTCTTTGAGCAGCGCCCCGCCGCCGCCTTTGATCAGGTTCAGGTGCGGATCGACCTGATCGGCGCCGTCGATCGCGACATCGATCGACCATGCGTCATCCGTTTCGATCAGGTCGATGCCATGACGCCTGGCCAGTTCGGCGGTCTCGTGCGATGTCGGCACGCCTCGGATCTTCAGGCCCGCCTTCACCCGCTCTGCCAGACCGAGCACCGCATGCTTGGCGGTCGAGCCGGTTCCCAATCCGACGACCATGCCGTCGCGGACGTATTCGAGGGCCTTGAGCGCGGCTGCGCGCTTGAGCGCGTCGAGATCGCGAACATTCGTCATGACGGACCACCGTGAACAAGCTTCGCCGCACACGCCGCCGCGCCGAGCAAGGCGGTTTTCTCGTTCATCACCACCTTGACCGGGATCCCGCTCATCAGCCGCTTGTACCGGCCCTTATTGGTAAAGGCCTTCATGAACGTGCCGTCTTTCAGCTTGGCGATCAGTTTGGGGGCGATGCCGCCGCCGACATAGACGCCGTCGAGCGCCAGCGCTTTCAGCGCCAGGTTGCCGGCCTCCGCGCCGTAAATCGAGGCGAAGAGATCCAGCGCCTGTTTGGCGATCTCCGCCTGACCCTTCAATCCCGCCTCGGCGATGACCGCGGCGGGATCGCCGACTTTGATCTTCTCCGCCAGCCAGGTCGGCTCGTTCCTCTTTGTGTCGCGGAGAAACTCATAGATCGCGTACAGCCCTGCGCCGGAGAGGACGCGTTCGTAACTCACGTGGAGATAGCTGCCGCGCAGATGCCGCAAGAGGTCGATCTCGCTGTCGCTGTTGGGCGCGAAGTCCGCATGTCCGCCTTCCGACGGCATCGGCCGGTATTGGCCGCCGTCCCAGAACAGGATCGCTTCGCCCAACCCCGTTCCCGCCGCAATCAGCGCCAGGGCCTGTTTGGTTTTGGGCGGGGTTCCCTTGTTGAGCACGTCCACTTCATCCGGTCTTAACCACAGGACCCCGTGGGCGGTGGCCTCCAGGTCGTTGAGGAGACGGACCTGTGGAATGCCGAATTGCTTCCCCAGCGCCGCCCCATCGACGATCCATGGGAGGTTGGTCGTCTGGCAACGGTTGTCGATGACGGGTCCCGCCACGCCGAAGCAGGCGGCGTCGATGATGAGGGATTCCGGGGTCTTTGGCTCCTGCGGCCGCGTCTCGGACGACGCCTCCGCGTCTTGGGAGTTCTCTTCGTCTTCCGAGATCGCGGGCTTGGCCGGCGGCGTCAGAAACTCCGCCAGGATCTCCTCGAGCGCCTTGTAGTCGCCGCTGTGAAAGGTTTCCTCGCGGACCGGTTCCACCCGCTCGGTCTTCCAGTCAAACAACGCCAGGTTGGTCTTCGTGCCCCCGATGTCGCCCGCCAGTATCATTTATTCCTCGCGAGACGTTATGCCTTGTCTGGTGACAGTGAGTTCCGATGCGGCCGCCTGGTCGAGAAACCAGATGAGGCGTCCTCGTTCGGGACGCACCAGCGCGGCCGGCAGAGGGGCGGTCTGCGGCTCCCGCCCTTCCAGCACCGTCCGGACCACGGAAGCCTTATGGGGGCCGGTCACGAGGAAGATCACGACGCCGGCGTGATTGATGACGCCCAGGGTCAGAGTCAACCGGGACGCGACTCCGCGGGGCGACTTCGTCGCGACCACCCATCGTGTCTGTTCGTTCACGGCGTCCGTACCGGGAAACAGCGAGGCGACATGGCCGTCTTCGCCCAGTCCGAGCAGCACCGCATCGAACATAGGCCACGCGCCGTCGACCGTTCCGCATTCTTGCCTCAAGAGCGCCTCATAGAGCCGAGCCGCCCGGTCTGGGTCGCTGTCTTCGCCCTTCATCCGTAACACTTGGCCGGGCTGAATTTTCAACGGCTGGAACAGGATCGCGTCGGCCATGCCGTAATTACTCTCCGGATGGTCCGGCGGGACGCAGCGCTCATCTCCGAAAACAAACCTCACACGACTCCACTCCAATCGGGCTGAGAACTCCGGACCGGCCAGCTTTGTGTACAGCGCCTTCGGGGTCGAGCCGCCGGAAAGGGCCACCAGGAACCGCCCGCTTCTTTTGATCGCCTGTTCGCCCAGCCACACGAAGAGTTCGGCGGCCTCTTGCGCCACCTCTTCCGCATCGCTCATGATCCGAATTTCAGGCGCGACGCTCATGTTATCGGTGTGATGTCTTCGCGCCTCGTGACTTCCGGCCCTGTGCGGTCGGGCGGCGACCGGTCGACGAAGGTGCTGCGAAGGCTCGAGCCAAGACCTTGATCGTGGCGAGCGGCCGCCGTCCAAGTTGCACGCTGACGGCGGTCCGCCCGTGGGCGTGCAACGATTGCAGGTCGCCGATCGCCTGCGCCCGCGCCAGCGTACCGAACGTGTAAGGTTTATCCGGTATCGCCAGATCCGGCTTCATCTCATCGACCAATTGCAGAAACAGACCGGTGTTCGGCCCGCCTTTATGCAGTTGACCGGTGGAATGGAGATAACGCGGACCATAGCCTGCGGTGGTGGCCACCGGCGACGTCGTGAGAATGGCCTTGCGGAGCGACCGAATCGCCGCCCCGACTTGGGCCGAAGGCGGGGCATACGTGAGGATGGCCACGTACCGTCCCGGAACCGCCTGGCGGACGATCGTGTCCGCCGCTGCCTTGACGGTCGTTTCACGCTGCCGTGGCAGCCGGCCCGCGGCTTCCACTTCCTTGAGCACGCGGTGCGTGTTGTCCTTGCTCTCCTGCACGTTCGGCTGATCGAAGGGATGGATGCCGAGGAAATAGCCGGCGACCGCTGTGGCAAACTCCCACCGAAAGAACTCCGCGGCGAGATCGTAGCGGTCGCGGAGTTCGAGTCGAACGACCGGGTGTCCGACCCGTTCGAGGGCCGTCGCGTGACCATCGAGGCGTCCATTCTTGTCGCCCTTGAGCCGAAGATAGACGAAGATTCGATCCATTCCATACACCGACGGGCGGCTCAACGGTTCCTCCGCCACCGGCACCAGGCCCTTGCCTTCCTTGCCGGTGCTTTCGGCGAGCAGTTGTTCGGCCCACAACCCGAAGGTGCTGATCCTGGGAGAAGCGACGATCGTGACCTTGTCCAGACCCTGCCGGCCCAGCGCTCCCATGATCGCGCCAAGGTAGGCGCCCGGATTTCGGTCCAGGGGGGCATGGCATCGGCAGGCCTCGGCCATCGCGATCTCCCGATCCACCAACCCGGCGAGATCCAGTCCCATGAGCGCCGCAGGCACCAAGCCGAAGTAGGACAGGACGGAGTACCGCCCTCCGATGTCCGGCGGATTGGCGAAGGTCTGCCAGAATCCACGCTCGCTCGCCAATTTTTCCAGGCTCGTGCCGGGATCGGTGATCGCGATGAACTGCGCGCCTCCGCGGTTCCCCTTCGTCCGGGAGACCAACTCCCAGAAGTGGGCGAAGAGCGACATCACTTCGATCGTGCCGCCGGACTTGCTGGCTACGATGAACAGGGTACGGGCTGGCTGGATCGCCCGCGTCACCTCGAGGATCGCTTGCGGGACCGTCGAGTCGAGCACCCACAGGCGCGGGAATCCGCGCGCCGACCCGAACGTGCCACGGAGGACCTCCGGACCGAGGCTGCTCCCTCCCATGCCCAGCAGGACCACGTCCCGATAGCCCGAGTCCTTGGCCGATCGGGCGAAGGTGCGGAGCGCGCCGATGTGCTCGCGCATCTGTTCCGCCACGGTCAGCCAGCCAAGCCGGTCGTCGATCTCCGCCGGGTCCGGTTTCCAGAGCGTATGATCTTTGGCCCACAGCCGCTCAACGACCTGTCCGTCGGCGAGCTCTTCCAACGCCGATCCGATCACGGTCTGAAGTGGCTGTCGCGCCGACAGGCGTGACGATGTCCGCAAGCTTGCCTCCGCGCGCAAACGGCGACGCGTCCTTCCGCGTCCGGTGTTGGTTATCTTAGGGTGCGTGGTCGGAAAACGCAAACGGCGGAAAAGCGGGATTGTGCCGTCGGCCTAGTTCAGACGTGAGCGGATGATCAGCAGAGGCAGACCCTCCGTCACCGACCAAGCCAGAGAGCGGGCGTCGTCCGTCGAGAGCGTGAGCCGGAGGTGCGGCGCATTGGCGGACGCGTCCGACGCAACCCAGGATCGAACCCGGCTCCACCATTCCTTGCTCCGACTCTTGACCCAACCCCACGGCCCTTCGGTTGGCGGAGGCGCGATCCACAGGGTAAGCGGCGGATCAAACTGCAGTTCGAACGCGACGGGCATGTCCTTGAGCTCGATCGGGACCTGTTCAGGATTTTCAGCGAGGGCGGCTTTGGGCCGCGCGACCGGCGGCCTCGCCTGCAGACGAAAGACTGTTCCCAGCGGCCGCTGGGTCGATGCGCGCCAGGCCACGATCGGGAACCGATGAAGTTCGATTCCTCGTCCCTTGATCGACATCGCGTTGGCGGGCAAGTCCAGGAGCAGATAGATTTGGGGTTTGGCCGCCAACTTGATTTCCTCTTCCAGCACTCGGTTGGCTTCACGCAGCGCATCAGGGTCTTCGGCCGCGCCGGCTATACCCGGTGACGCCGCAAGGCACGCGGCCAGGCACAGCCGGGCAAGTCGGGCGAGGGAACCGGCGAAGGGCGTTGTCGAGGTGTGCGCAGGAAGAGGGGCGCTCAACGGAGTCAGAAGATCATGATCGGAGTGCCGATCTTGGCGAGCCGATAGACCGCTTTGAGATCGTCGTCGCTCAATCTGATACAGCCATGCGTGACGTTCTTGCCCAGTAAGCGTGTATAGAGGGTGCCGTGAATGAAATAGCCCTTGCCGAAACCCAACGCATATTCACCGAGGACCCCGGCTTCCACTCGTTCGGCGGGATCGGAGGGGACTTCCCGGCCTTCCTCCAAGTAGGCCCAGTCCGGTTTCACCCAAACCGGGTTGGTGAGCTTCGACTGAATCGTAAACTCTCCCCTGGGCGTGTCGAACACCCATTGAGCATTGGCCTGGCCCGGCTTGTCGAGGATGGTGCCGCTGCCGGTGGAAGCCGTCGCTGCGAGCACCACTTCGTCCTTCCGTTTCACGAAGAGCCGATTCCGCGCCGTGTCCACGACAAGGTAGTACCCGGATGGTCCGTACTGCGCCAATTGTCGGGCGAGCGCGACGCGGCGAGATCGGAGGACCTGAAGGGTGTGTTCATCGACTTGCTCTTTTTCCTGAATCGCCGACGCGCCGGATTCGGTCAAGCCGCTGCTTTTCGGAAGCGCCAAGAACACAACCGCGATAAGGGCAGAGAGGAAAAGCAGGGATGTCCGTTGCAGGTCTAGCATGGGGCACCGTCACCGAGGATGGACGCAGGTTCAGGTTTCTTCTTCAGAATCCTGTGACGCTTCCAAATCAGCGAGAACCAGAGAGACGGAGTTCTCGACATTCAGCGCCCCCACGATGGTCACCGGCGTGCCGGTCTCGACCCGATTGTACAACGCTTCCATGTGCGGATTCTCCAGCATGATACACCCTAGCGTCTGATTCATGAACGGGTTGTCGATGCCGTGAATCTCGATGAGACCGCCGATCCCCTTTCCGGCCGGGAGATCGCCGGATCGGCGGGCCGATCGGAACCGGCGACGGTCTTCCGCGTTCGGATAATCGAGCTGGAGGGCGCGATAGAACTGCGTCTGGCCTTCTCCGCGTTTTTTGACGATTCGATAATGTCCTTCGGGCGTCGCGCCGTCTCCCTGATAGCGTTTTTCGAGTATGCCGTTGTAGCCCAATCGCACCGGGTACGACAGCACCTTGCGACCGTTTTTGTACAAGATCAAGGTCCGATCCGCCTTGCTCACCACAATAGCCGGGGCGCGATGGGTCCGGGACCACTCGATCGTCTGCCTGACCATTCGGCGCCAGATGCCGACCCGCTCTTCATCGGCGTATCGCCCCAACGCGACGTTTAACACCGCCGCCTGAGCGGCCAAGGACTTGGACGCCTGCATCGCTGCTTCCAGCGACCGGTCATACTGTTCGTTCTCCAGGAACGAGCGGGCCTGCCTGATCAAGAGTTCCGCTTCCATGGAACGCGCTCCCAAAACCGCTCGCCCCTCAATCTCGTTCACCCGGACTTGGAAGTCCCGGAGCCGTTGTTCGAGTCGGCCGACCCTGGTTTCGGCTTTGATTCGCAACGCTTCACGGTTCCGCTCCGCCTCCTTCACCGCCCAGGCGCCTTCCTCCTGGATGGTCCGGAGCTCCGCTTCCAGACGATTCGGTTCCCACGGCCAACGGATTGCATCCTCTTCCGTCGCCAGTTTTGCCTTGAACGCGACCCAATGCCGGGCGAACCGGGTGTATTCTTCCGGCGCAAACTCCGCCGCCCGTGTCGCCGCCAATTCACGGTCCAAGGCGTCGACCGCTTCGACCAGGTCGCCGGGAACCGTCTGGACACAGCCGGACACAGCCCACGCCAACAGGAAGGCTGCAAGAGAGGCTCGGAGATGCTGAACACATGAAGCAGACATCATGTCACAGCCCAATTGTAGCCTATTTCTTGGCAGGTCGAATCTTTTTCCCCTTCGCCCCGCCGACCTTCGCCAACGCGTTCTGGATTTCCGTCGAGAGTTTCTGGCTTTGGTCCTGGATCGCCTTGGCCTTCGCCTGGGCCCCGAGGTAATCCCCGGCATCCAGCGCTTTTTGGACTTCATCGAGCGACGCGCTCAGCCCTTGCGCGTCGGCTTTAATCGATTCCAGCGCCGCCCTATCCTTGCCCGCCGGCGCCTTGGCGACCAAGTCCTGCGTCGCCTTCACGGATTCTTGCGCGACTTGCTGCATCTGGATCGCCGCCTGTTTGGCTTCCTCTTTCTTCTTTTCGGCTTCGCTCTTGACCTTCGCCGCTTCGGCCTTGGCGCTGGCCGCGAGTTGCTCGGCTTTACCGTAATCCCGAATGAGCACAAACTTGGCCTCCTGATCCGCCACTTCCTTCTTGGCGTTGGCCAGCATCCCTTCCAGTTTGGCAAAGTCCTCGGCCGCATAGGTTGCCGCGCCGCTCTCTTGGGCTTCCTTGACCGCCTTCTCGGCGGCTTCCAGTTGCTCGCTGGGAGGTTTCGCGCAGGCGGTCATGAGGAGGAGCCCTGCGGCGGCCGATATCATTGTCAACGCGAACTTCATCGATGTTGCCTCCCCTCAGGCTGTCGTAGCCGTTCCGTTTCCCCCTCAAGTTCTTTATCTTTCAGCTCTTCTTTTGTGCTCTCTTCTTGGCCTTCTTGGCGTGCTTCTTCGCCTTCTTCTCCTTCTTCTCCGGTTCGCTCTCGGCTTTCTTCTCGGCTTCGGCCGGAGCGGGCGCCACCGCCGGAGCCTCTGTCGTCGGGGCGGCCGGCGCAGGAGTCGCAGTTGGCTCATCGGCTTGGACGACGCTCAAAGACGCAAAGATCAGAGCCGTCGCCAGCGCGATCATCAATGTCGCGGAGTGCTTCATATGGGATTCACCTCCTTTCTGGACAGATACCTGGACATAGAGTGGTGATCTAGGCTTGAGGACTGAGTCTCATCATGTGATGATGAATGAGAAGCGAACTGTTCAAAGCAAGCTGAGTGCCTCGGTGCGGGAATCGGTAAAAGCGCCGATGACAGAACGAGTTGCAAGGGTTTTCTTGCAGAGATAGCACACATGGCCCGCCTCATCTTGTGGCAGGTTTGCTCGAAGCCGGCAAAATCGCCCCAGTAATCTCCCTATCCCTGACTTGCGTAGAAGCGGTTCAACCCTCGGAGCCGGATCACTTTCCCCTGCGTTTCCCAATTCTCCCTGAGCCAACCGGAGATTGACTCTCGTAGATACCGCCCATATAATGCCGCCACTGTGTTGTGGCGATCAAGGTGTGAAGGAGTCGAGCATGTCGTTTACGTTTCGGCAACCATCGAATTTGAAAAGGAAAAGGGAACACGGCTTCCGCAAGCGTATGAGCACCAAGAACGGCCGCAAGGTGTTGGCGCGCCGTCGAGCGAAGGGACGTGCACGGCTGACGGTGTGAGCGTTCTCGGAGGCTCATCGCCACTCCCCGGTTACGAAGGGAAATCGCGACAGCGCAAGTCAGCGAGGAGAGGGACGCTGCCACAAGTGCCGATCCGTTCGACGAACTCTCCTCTGTGGGCGTCATAGGGTTCCGCTTCAGGCCGTCAGGGCCGCTTTTCGGACTGGGATACGATCCGTCGCGTTCTTGCCTCGCGGTTCCTCTCAGGTTACTCGCTGCTTCTCCGGTTGTCTTCTGATCGGTTTTCAGAGATGACACGAGCGCGCGGAGCCCGGGCTCTCTTCATGCGCAGGAGCGGCGATATCGAGCGCGTGAAGCGAACCGGCCGTCGAATTTCCACGGCGTTTTTCAATGTGTTGGTGTCGCCTTCGCAGGACGCGTCCAGCCGTTTCGGTGTGGTGGCGGGAAAGCGGCTGGGCGGGGCTGTCCAGCGAAACCGGGCTAAGCGTCTGTTCCGGGAATTGATCCGATGCGTTCACAACGAGGTCGTCGAGGGCCACGAGTGCCTGGTGTTTCCTAAGCGCGATGCCTTGACGGTGCCGTTTCGAACCTTGCGGTCGTCATGGCTTTCCATGTTGCGGCGCCAAGGCCTCCTGCAGCCGGACGCTGTTGAAAGATGCGACAGCTCTGCCTCACAGTGATTCGGACATACCGCCGGTGGGTGTCGCCGTTCTTGAGGCCTGCCTGCCGATTCGAGCCGACTTGTTCGGAATATGCGACCGATGCCATTTCGCGATACGGAGTCTGGCGAGGGCTCGGGTTGACCTGCCTTCGGCTGGCCAAATGTCACCCGTTTCATCCAGGGGGATGCGATCCGGTGAAATGACTGACCCGAGCGAGAGACCTTGCGGGATGGGGCACGATCACGGATCATGAACCCTTCATTCTCGGGCTAACCGGATTGCGGTGTTTGAGTCAGATTCGGGCCCGATTTCCGAGTTAGGACCGGGAATCCTGTCGGTCAATGGAAAAACGAGTCATTCTCTTCTTGATCATCTCTCTCGCCGTCATTATCGGCTACGACTACCTCCTCAAAGAGTTTGGGCTTCTCCCTTCTCCCCGGACCGAGCAAAGCCGAGAATCGGACAAGAACGCCTCGTCGGGTGTTCCGTCTTCCCCTGCCTCGGACAGGGTCGGGGTCGAACGATCGGTTCCTGCTGATGCGTCAGCCGCCGACCAGCGCCTTGCGCTTAACCGGGATCAGGGTTCAGGTCCTCCGTCCGAGGAACAGACGGTGGTGGTGGAAACCGACCTGTTCCGCGCGGTTCTCACCAACCGTGGCGGAGTGCTGAAGAGTTGGGAGTTAAAGCGCTATACAATGGGCCCGGGAGCCGGACACCGACCGGTGCAACTGGTCCATGAAGACGGCGCATTTCAACGACCCCTGAATCTTGTGACTCCGGACGAAACCCTCAGCAAGGCGCTCAACGAATCGCTCTACCAAGTCGAGCAGGACGTGGCGACCCTCGCCCCAGCCCATCCCGTCGGACATGTCACATTCCGGTATCGCGACGCACGGTCCGGCGTCGCGGTCGAGAAACAACTGACCTTCCGCTACCAGAGCTATCTGGTCGATGTAGCGGTCAGGACCGAAGGCCTGGCCGGCCCGCTCGACATCGGCCTCGGCACGAACTTCGGCATCGTCGAATGGGGAGAGGGATTCATCGGGCTCATCGGTCCGGCGTCGCTGGTCGATGACAAGGTCCAAAAGAATCTTCCGGATGCCGAGGAAGAGCGCAAGGGCGCGGTCCGGTGGGTGGCGCTGCAAGACAAATATTTTCTGAGCGTCCTGATACCCGCCCAAGCCACGGCCGCGGTGATCAAAAAAGAAGGAGACAAGCTCGTCTCGGCCGGTATTCGGACCGCCCAGCCGACTGCCGGCTCGGGCATCGCGGCGCAACTCTACGCCGGGCCCAAGGAATACGATACGCTCAAGGCGTTGAATGTCGGGTTAGAGGACACGATCGACTTCGGCTGGTTCATTTACGGAAGCTGGAGTTTCGTCAAGGCGGTGGCCAAGCCGCTCTTCTATGTGCTCCGTTTCTTGTACGACTACACGCACAATTACGGCGTGACGATCATTCTGCTGACGGTCGGGATCAAGCTGCTGTTCGTCCCGCTCCAATTCAAGAGTTATAAATCGATGAAGCAGATGCAGGTGATCCAGCCCAAGGTGGCGGCCCTGCAGGCGAAATACAAGGATGACCGCGATCGGCTGAACAAAGAGTTGATCAAACTGTATCGCGATCACAAGGTCAACCCCGTCGGGGGATGCCTGCCGATGCTGCTCCAGATGCCGGTGTTCGTCGCGCTCTTCAACATCCTCTACATGACGATCGATCTCCGCCAGGCGCCTTTTATCCTCTGGATCACCGACCTCTCGGCCCAGGACCCTTATTACGTCCTCCCGCTGATCATGGGCGTCACCATGGTCATCCAGCAAAAGATCACGCCGACGACGATGGACCCGACCCAGGCCAAGATCATGTTGTTGCTGCCGGTCTTCATGACGTTTCTTTTCATCACGTTTCCAGCCGGTCTGGTGCTCTATTGGCTGACGAACAATGTGCTGACCATCGCCCAGCAGCTCATCACTGAGCGATATTTCTTGAGACGGCCCGTCGTCGCCGTCGGAGACGCTCCTTCAGAGAAGGAAGCGGGAGAGCCCGAATCGCCGGCGCGCGGAAAGCGGAAGAAAGGACAAGCCATCCCGCAGGCCGATGCTGAAAACTAGCTGAAGTCGAGAAAGACCCGTCTATGGGCGGCGCGCTCGAAGACACCATTTGCGCGATTGCCACGCCGGTCGGTGAGGGAGGCATCGGCATTGTCCGTGTCAGCGGTGCCCAGGCCATCGCCATCGCGTCCCGGTTGGTTCGTTTGAAATCGGGCCGATCCCTTCATTCGGTCAGAAGCCACACCCTGTATCATGCCGATCTTGAGTCGCTACAACGAAGCTCGGCCGGCCCCGATGGCCGACCCTCGGCCGCCGGTAGCGGGGGCGCACGCCCGTCTCTCATTGATGAAGCGCTGGTCGTCGTCATGCGTCGGCCGCGGTCTTTTACGGCCGAAGATGTCGTGGAATTCCACTGTCACGGCGGGCTTCTGGTGTTGCAGGCCCTGTGCGAGGCCCTCCTGGCGGCAGGAGCCAGGTTGGCGGAGCCGGGCGAATTCACCAAGCGGGCCTTCCTGAACGGACGGTTGGACCTTGCGCAGGCCGAAGCGGTGTTAGATACGATCAGGGCGAAGACCGCCGCCGGTCTGAAGTTGGCGCAGGACCAGTTGCGTGGGAGCCTTTCGTCCGAGATCGAGGCGATTCGGGAGTCGCTGATCCGGCTGCTGGCCCACGTCGAAGCCGCCATCGACTTTGCGGAAGAAGATATCGTGTTCGTCCACCAGGACGAACTCCTTACGGCGCTGCGGCGGATCATAGACCGGATCTCCGGTTTGCTGGAGACGGGACGTGAAGGCCGGATCCTGCGCGAGGGCGCGAAGGTGGCCATTGTCGGCCGTCCCAATGTCGGGAAATCGAGTTTGATGAATGCGCTGCTTCGGACGGATCGGGCGATCGTGACCTCTATCCCCGGGACTACCCGCGACGTGCTGGAAGAAATCCTCAACATCAAAGGAGTGCCGGTTCGTCTACTCGATACGGCAGGTCTCCGGGACACGCTGGATCCGGTCGAGCAGGAGGGCATTCGGCGAACCCGTCTCGCGACCGAGCAGGCGGATGTGATTCTGGCCGTCATAGACGGGTCCCAGCGACTCGGCCCTGAGGATCATGCGCTGTTGCAGGAGGCCAAGGGGAAGCCGTCAATCGTTGTGGTGAATAAGAACGATTTGCCCCGCCACATCGATCCGGCCGCCTTACCCGGTTTGGAAGGCGGCACGCCCACCGCTCCCCTAGTGAGTGTGTCGGCAAAAACCGGCGCTGGCCTGGACGAATTGCGAGAGCGGCTCCGGGCGCTGCTGGTCCGCCCCGATCTCGAGGCCAGCGAGGGCGCGGTCATCGCCAACTTGCGCCATCAGTCGGCCCTGGCGCGAACTCGGGACGCGCTGCTCCACGCTGTTGATTCCGTGAATAACAAGCTCGCGGGGGAGTTTGTCGCGTTGGATCTGCGGGCGGCGACCGATGCGCTGGGCGAGATAACCGGAGCCGTGACGACCGACGAGATCCTCGAGCGCATCTTCTCCGAATTTTGTATAGGAAAATGACGGGTCGTCACTATGAGAACCTATGATGTCGTCGTGGTGGGCGGGGGCCATGCCGGCTGCGAAGCCGCGCTGGCCGCGGCCAGAATGGGCGCACGGACGCTGCTGCTGACCATGGATGTGGACCGCATTGCACAGATGTCCTGCAATCCCGCGATCGGGGGTATTGCCAAGGGCCATCTGGTCAAGGAGATCGACGCGCTGGGGGGAGAGATGGCTCGCAACACCGACCGAGCCGGTATCCAGTTCCGCCGGCTCAACACCAGCAAGGGGCCGGCCGTCCGGGCCCTGCGGGCGCAATGCGACAAGAAGCTCTATCGGCGAGCCATGCAGGAGACGCTCCGTGGGCAGGAGGGCCTAGAAATCGCTCGGGGCACCGTCGATCGTCTCCTGATCAACGGCGGCGCGATATCCGGCGTCCTGACGGGAGATGGCGAGCGGATCGCGGCCGGAGCGGTCATCCTGACTTCAGGTACATTCCTTAAGGGTCTTATCCATATCGGCCTCAACCATTTCCCGGCCGGCCGCGCCGGCGAAGCCTCGGCGGAACATCTCTCGGACTGCATGCGGGACCTGGGATTCGAGGTCGGCCGGCTGAAAACCGGCACGCCGCCTCGGCTGGATCGCGACACGATCGATTTTTCTGCAATGGCTGTCCAGCCTGGCGACGATCCACCTCCGCCGTTTTCCTATCGGACCGAGCGGGTGACGATGCCGCAGGTGCCCTGCCATCTCACGTACACGAACGAGGAGACGCACAAGATTATCCGAGACAACTTGGATCGCTCGCCGCTTTACAGCGGCGTGATCGAGTCGGTCGGACCGCGGTACTGTCCGTCGATCGAGGACAAGGTCGTGCGGTTCGCCGACAAGGGGCGCCATCAGGTGTTCATTGAGCCCGAAGGTCTGGACACCAGCGAATATTACCCCAACGGCATCTCAACCAGCCTGCCCGTCGATGTTCAGGCTGCCCTGCTGCGCACGATTCCCGGGCTCGCGCATGCGAACATGCTCAAGCCCGGTTACGCCGTCGAGTATGACTATTTCCCCCCGCGCCAACTCTATCCGACGCTTGAAACCAAGCTCGTTGCCGGTCTGTACCATGCGGGCCAGATCAATGGGACATCCGGTTACGAGGAGGCGGCTGCACAGGGCCTCATGGCCGGCATCAACGCTGTGCTCAAACTGCGGGGCGAGCCGCCGGTGATCTTGGACCGATCGCAGGCCTATATCGGGGTGTTGATCGACGATCTGATCACCAAAGATGCTCGCGAACCTTATCGCATGTTTACCTCACGAGCTGAATTCCGACTGCTGCTCCGCCACGACAATGCGGATCTGCGGTTGATGGATATCGGCCATCGGATTGGGCTGATTCCCGAGGGTGTCTACTCTAAGCTCCAAGCCAAGCGTGAAGCGATTCATCGGGAGGTCTCACGGCTGAAGGAAACTCGTGTGAAGCTGACGAGCGAGGTGCAGGAGCGACTGACGAAGTACCATCTCGGTGACGTGTCTTCAAACCACACCTTGGCTCAGATCTTGCGACGACAGGGGATATCGTATTCCGATCTCCTGGAGATTTTCGGGGAGGAAGATGCTCTGGGTGATGAGACCGCCGAGGCGGTGGAATTGGAGGTCAAATATGACGGTTATATTAAGCGACAAATCCAGCAGGTGGAGAAATTTAGAAAATTCGAAGAGCGCAGCATTCCAGAGTCATTCAATTATGAAAGCGTGAAAGGGTTTTCGCGGGAAGTCTTGGAAAAATTCAAACGCGTGCGCCCTTCTACGGTCGGTCAGGCCTCCCGTATTTCCGGGATCACTCCCGCTGCCATTTCCCTTTTGCTGATTGCCTTGGAACGATATAAACATTGTTCATAGAGCCAAGGCGCATCCCTACGTGGATGAAAGTCGTTCACCGCTATTGCCGGACTCAACAGAAACTCCTTGACCTCAATACAAGATTTCGCGTACATGTTCCACGTGGAACAACCGGAGTCACTTCGTAGTCTACTCTCTTCCAGTGCTCAGGAATTGGGTTTCGTTCTTTCCGAGCGGCACCTTTCCCAATTTCTGCAATATCTGACAGAGATCCTGATTTGGAACCAGAAGGTGAACCTAACGGGGATCACCGATCCTCGTGAAATCGTTGTGAAGCATATTCTCGATTCGCTTGCCGGGTCGGAGGCGATTCGCTCAGACGAGAAAGTTTCTCTGTTGGACATCGGTAGCGGGGCTGGATTCCCCGGTGCGGCGCTCAAAATTTTTAGACCTGACATTGAACTGATGCTCCTAGAGCCTCATCACAAAAAGGCAGCCTTTCTTCGGCATGTGACCGGTGTACTTCGTCTCGAAAAAGCCTTTGTCAATTCAGATACATTAGAGAATTTTAGTGTCCATCTGGATCACGCTTTCACCCACATTACAATCCGCGCATTAAGACCGGAACCGCACTTTCCGCTGATTGCCAAGTTGCTCAGCTCAGGAGGGCGACTGATCTTGTATCAAAGCAAGGCACAGGCATTGGACGATCGCTCTGTCAAACAAGCTCGCCTGATGCTCGATCAGGAAATTTCGTACTCTCTTCCATATGGTATGGGTGAGAGGTCCTTGCGTATCTTGGCGCCTCAGTGTTCCTTGTTCCACGTGGAACAATAAACCGGTTTCGGTACTCGTCCATTGAGCAAAGTTATTGCCATAGCGAACCAAAAGGGGGGTGTAGGCAAGACCACTACTTCTATCAATCTTGCCGCCGCCTGTGCGATATCCGGCCATTCAGTTTTGCTGGTGGACGTCGATCCTCAGGCTAACGCTACCAGCGGGATCGGGCTTGATCCTCGAAAACTCCCCAAGAGTCTTTACCACTGTCTGATTGAACACCAACGATCAGTTGAAGTGATTGAGAAAACTATGGTTCAAGGTCTTTCCATCTTACCGGCGCATGCCGATTTGGCTGGGGCAGAGGTTGAGCTTGTTTCCATACAAAACCGTGAACAGGCTTTGAGGAGGGCCCTGATCGAGATTCAATCTCTGTATGAATTGGTGTTCCTGGACTGTCCCCCGGCCCTTGGCTTGCTGACTATTAATGCCCTGGTCGCGGCTTCCTCGCTACTGGTCCCCGTTCAGTGCGAATACTACGCCATGGAAGGGTTGGGTCGATTGATGGCCACTGTGGAGCGGGTCAGACAATCCCTCAACCCTGGTTTGGACCTTGAGGGTATTCTCCTCACCATGTATGACTCCAGGAATACCTTGTCTCGACAAGTCGCCGAGGAGGTGAGAGGTCATTTCAGGGAGAAGGTGTATCAAGCCGTCATTCCTCGAAACGTCACGCTCGCAGAGGCCCCCAGTTACGGTCGACCGGTCATGTTGTACAACGTCGCCTCGGCAGGGGCACAGGCTTATCTCTCTCTAGCAAAGGAGTTTCTCGGCCATGGAGAAAAGGGCATTGGGTAGAGGGCTGGATGCGCTGCTTCCCACCGTCGATAGTGCGACTCTGACCGTAGACCGAGGAGAAGCCCAGGAACTCGGCATTGACTCAATCGTCCCCAACCGTTACCAACCGCGACAAAACTTTCACGACGATGAAATTTCTCAACTCGCTGAATCTATTAGAGAAAATGGCCTGCTTCAGCCGATCATAGTGAGACGCAAGGGCGATGGGGTGTATGAACTGATCGCGGGGGAACGTCGCCTGCGCGCAGCCAAATTGGCCGGCCTCAAGAAGATCGCCGCGGTAGTCAGAAACTGCAGCGATCAAGAAGCCATGGTGTTAGCCCTCGTGGAAAATCTCCAGAGAAACGATTTGAACCCGATGGAGACGGCCAGGGCCTATCACCGGATGCTCAATGAGTTCGGGTTCACACAAGACATGGTTGCACAGCGGGTCGGAAGAGAACGTTCCTCTGTCGCCAATGTCCTGAGGCTGTTGAATCTGCCGCCCGAGGTCCAGAGCCTGATTGAATCGGGCCAGCTTTCAACCGGGCACGCCAAGGTGCTTTTGGGACTTGAGAATCCCGACACCCAGGTTCGGCTCGCTCGCCAAATCGTTGGCGACCATCTGTCTGTCAGAGAAGTCGAAGAGATTCTTGCGTCTGAAGCTCAAAGCAGGCGGCGGTCGCGACGGTCACGGATTCAGCCGCCGACCTCTGACATCGAGCAGCGGCTGCAAAAACGGCTCGGAACTCGGGTAAATATTGTGCAAGGCCGTCGCCGAGGCAAGATCATCATTCACTTCTTTTCGGCTGCTGAGCTGGACGGGCTCGTGGAAACTTTGTTGAACTGACACCTTGTGCTGTAATCAACTTTTCGGCGTCCGCGTCCAGGCATGCACCGAGGACCTTCTGGCACCGTTTTGAAGTTTCGCCGCGTGCGAAAAGCAAGAATTGCTTTGCTCGATCGGCCGATACGACATATAACATTCACTGGCCTGCGATCCCGCAGCGACAGTGACAACAGGGAGGAGGCTACCTCATGTGGAGACAAGAAAAGTCTGAGCCGAAGCGGCCCGCGACCGAAGAAGGGTCCGAACCTTCTGAGGAGAACGGAAACACCGCCACCGGCTCACGCGCTGAGAGCGGGGAGGATATTATCGCCTTTGTCGGGAAGGGCGTCGAGTTCAAGGGGACGATTTCCTATAACGGCACGGTTCGTATCGATGGATATCTGGAGGGTGAGATCCATACCGAAGGGATCCTACTTGTCGGAGAGGAAGCCGTCATTACCGCGAAGGTGAGCGCCGGTACCGTTGTCTGCAAGGGCAAGATCACCGGCGACATCGCAGCCAAGGAAAAGGTGAAGTTGCGGGCGCCGGCCGTCATCAATGGCAGCGTCAAAACACCTCTGCTGTCGATGGAAGAAGGAGTGCTCTTCAACGGAACTCTCGAAATGACTCAACCGGCGATTCGGGAAATCCCGCGCGAGACCTCGCTTCATTCCATAGGGTCCTCTGCCAGGGCCATATGAAGCGGGTGACCGGATAGCCGCCTTCTCGTGTCCCGATGCGATGTCCGGATGGCTCACAACGATGTATTCTCTGAGCAGTCGGAACAAGGCCTGAAGCCCAACGGGAGGATTGTCTCCACTTTGACGGTCTGGCGTCGCGATGCCGGATGGGATTTGTAGCCGAGGAGGATTGCATGTGGGCACTTGGCGATAGAAAGCACCACGCTCCTGAAGATGACGAGAATTTCACGTTCTTGGGGAAAGGGGTGGACTTTAAGGGGGTCGTCAATTTCGACGGCACCGTGCGCATCGACGGCCGCTTGGAAGGGGAAATCCATACGACCGGGACGTTGATTGTCGGTGAGCACGCCGTGATCAAAGGCATCGTCTCGGCCGGAGTCCTGGTGACCAGCGGAAAAATCAACGGGACCGTCACGGCGGTCGAAAAAATCCAGATCCTTAAGCCGGGGATACTCATCGGAGATGTGCGCACTCCGGTGGTCTCGATGGAAGAGGGCTCGCATTTTCATGGAATGTGTGATATGGGTGCCCATAAGTGGGTTGAAGACCAGTCCCCGGTGCCGGTAGTCCACGACAAGAACGTCCACGACATCGCGGCCCACCGGGGCAAAGTCCGCACCCAGGACCTCTAAATCCGACATCATCTTCACGTGTGACTATGGCGCGCCCGCGGGTGCTTCTCGGCATGAGCGGCGGAGTGGACAGCTCCGTCGCGGCTTCGTTGCTCGTCGAGCAGGGGTTCGACGTCGTCGGCATCACCCTGCAGGTCTGGGAACCGGAGGATGAAACGGTCGCCGTTTCCAGGCGATGGCAGGAACGCGGATGCTGCAAGGTAGGCATCGCCAGGTATGTTGCCAAGAAACTCGGCATCCCTCACGAAGTGATCGATACCCGGGCCGCCTTCCGCGCCGGCGTGATCGATGACTTCCTGTCGGGGTACCTCTCCGGAACGACCCCCAACCCCTGTGTTCGATGCAACGAGCGGGTGAAATTGCGATCGCTCCATCGACTCGCCGAGGAACGACGGGCCGACTGTATTGCTACCGGCCATTACGCCCGCCTCGTCCGTGAGAGGGGACGCCTCTACCTCCAGCAAGCGGCGGACGCCCGCAAGGATCAGAGCTATTTCCTTTATCGGATCCAGCCATCCTGGTTGCCCAGGTTGCTCTTCCCGCTCGGGGCGATGCACAAGTCGGAGGTCTGGGCGGCGGCGGAGTCTTTGGGGCTCCCGGCAGACGAGATGAAGGAAAGCCAGGAAATCTGTTTTGTCAGCCAAGGAGACTACCGGGCCTTTATCGAAAAAGAAGCGCCGCAAGCCCGACGCCCGGGTCCCTTCCTCGATCTTGACGGACGGGTCCTTGGACAGCACGACGGCATCGCCTTTTACACGCCGGGCCAGCGTCGCGGGTTAGGGATTGCCGCCGGGCAGCGCCTCTATGTCCAGCGGGTCGAAGCAGCCACCGGCGCCGTCATTCTTGGATCGGAGGACAGTTTGCTCCAGTCGGATTGCTTGGTGGCCGATCTCAATCTGTTCGATTCCTCTTTGCTGAACGAGGAGACGAACGCCGAAGTGAAGGTCAGGTATGCGACACCGCCGACACGGGCCACCATTGAGCCGTGCGGCGAAGGCAGGTTGCGCATTCGGTTTCATGCTCCGCAGCGCGCATTGAGCCCGGGACAGTCCGCCGTGTTTTACCGAGAAGATCGTGTCATCGGCGGCGGCATCATTCAGCCGGAGCAAGGCCGCTGATTACATTCACCGCGCGTTCCCGCCTTGACACATCAACCCGGCGAGTGCTAGTCTGCTGCGTTTTTTCGTGCCCACCCGCACGAACAATTCCCTTGCGCATCCATAGGTTACCTTCAACGGGATCGGACGGTGATTAAGACTGCGGTCGCGCGCCGTTACGCCAAGGCGCTGTTTGAACTTCTCGACGAAGCCGACGTCGAACTGACACGAGCCGCGCTTGCCGGACTCGGGCAGGCGGTGAGCACTTCTCAGCCTCTCCGTCACGCGATGGCCACCCCGGCTTTCGGGCGCGACGACAAAGTGTCCGTTTTGTCGGAACTCGGTCGTCGATTTGGGTCTCCGCCGACCGGCGAACAATTTCTCGCCCAACTGGTCAAACAGAACCGCGTCGGGCTTCTACCGGATATCGCGGAAGCGTTTGCCCGCCTAGCCGATGAGCGGAAGGGGAAGCAGCAGGTTTCCGTGTGGTCCGCTTCGCCCATGGACGCCGCAGAGCAGGACCGTCTCCGCACGCGCTTGCGCGACATCCTCAAACGTGATGTGGACATCACGTTTGCGTCAAACCCCGCCCAACTCGCCGGTCTTCATATTCGGATCGGCAGTACGGTCATCGACGGTACTCTCCGCGGACGGCTGACTGCGATGCAGAGTCTTTTGACGAAGGAGTAGCCATGCAGATCAAGGCCGAAGAGATCACCACGATCCTCAAAGAAAAGATTAAGGGCTTCGACAAGCACGTCGATGTGAATGAGACGGGTTCCGTCATCCAGGTGGGCGACGGCATCGCCAAAGTCTACGGCCTTGACGGCGCCATGGCCGGTGAGATGTTGGAGTTCCCGGGCGGATTGTACGGCATCGCCTTGAACCTCGAAGAAGACAACGTCGGCGTCGTGTTGATGGGCGACGATACCGGAATCAAAGAAGGCGACCTTGTCAAACGCACGGGCCGCATCGCCGAAGTCCCCGTCGGCGAGGCGCTGATCGGCCGGGTGGTCAACGCCATCGGCCAGCCCTTGGACGGGAAAGGGCCCATCAAGGCGACTGCGACCCGACGCATCGAAGTGGTCGCTCCCGGAGTCGTCACGCGCCAGTCGGTCCGCGAACCGTTGCAGACCGGCCTCAAGGCCATCGACGCCATGATCCCGATCGGCCGCGGGCAACGCGAGCTCATCATCGGCGACCGGCAGACCGGCAAGACCGCCATCGCCGTCGATACCATCATCAATCAAAAAGGGCAGGGCGTCTTCTGTATCTACGTCGCCGTCGGGCAGAAACGCTCGACAGTGGCGCGGGTCGTCAAAACCCTGGAAGAGCATCACGCGATGGAATACAGCATGGTGGTCTCGGCGACCGCCAGCGAATCGGCCTCGCTCCAATTCTTGGCTCCTTACGCAGGCGTCGCGATGGGGGAGTATTTCAGGGATAACGGCAAGCACGCGCTCATCATTTACGACGACCTTTCAAAGCACGCCGTCGCGTACCGCCAACTGTCGTTGCTTCTCCGTCGTCCTCCCGGTCGCGAAGCGTATCCCGGCGACGTGTTTTATCTTCACTCCCGCCTGTTGGAACGCGCCGCCAAACTGAGCGATAAGCTGGGCGGCGGAAGTCTGACGGCGCTGCCGATTATCGAAACCCAGGCCGGCGACGTGTCGGCGTATATCCCCACGAACGTCATTTCGATTACCGACGGCCAGATTTACCTCGCCGGCGACCTGTTCTATTCCGGCATCCGGCCTGCGATCAATGTCGGTCTGTCGGTCTCCCGCGTCGGAGGCTCGGCGCAGATCAAGACCATGAAGCAGGTGGCCGGCACCCTGCGTTTGGACCTTGCGCAATACCGGGAGATGGCGGCCTTCGCGCAGTTCGGGAGCGAGCTCGACAAGGCCACGCAAGCGCAGCTGGCGCGCGGCGCGCGCATGGTGGAGCTGCTGAAGCAGGGACAGTATCGGCCCATGTCGGTCGCCGACCAGGTCATTTCGATCTTCGCGGGGGTGAACGGCTTCCTGGACGACGTTCCGGTGAACAAGATTCGACAATTCGAAGAGGACCTGTTGCATTACGTCGCGCAGCACCATCCGGAAGTGAAGAAGGATATCGTGGCCAAGAGCAAGATCGACGACGCGTTCGGTGCGCAGCTCAAGCAGATCATCACCGCGTTCAAACAGAAGATGGGATACGGAGGCAAGTAGGATCTGGTGATTGAGTGATCGGTTGAAGTGATGAAGCTGAAATATCGGCGCCTCCGTACTTCGCCACATCGTACTTTCTTCAACGATGCCGAGCTTACAATCTCTTCGCCGTAAGATCGCGGCGGTCAAAAACACGCAAAAGATCACCAAGGCCATGAAGATGGTGGCCGCGGCGAAGCTCAAGCGAGCGCAAGATCGCATCCTAGCCGCTCGCCCCTACGCGCATAAGATGCGAGGGGTGCTGGGCAACTTGAGCCGACGCGTGAATCGGGCTTCCCATCCGTTGCTTCAGAAACGCAACGGTACGCGCATCGAGGTGCTGATCGTCACGAGCGATCGGGGGTTGTGCGGCGCATTCAACGCGAACATCGTGAGAAGGGCCGTGGAATTCATTCGGGAGATCGAGGCGCGAGGCGCCAGGGTCACCCTGAGCGTCGTCGGTCGGAAGGCTCGCGATTTCTTCCGGCGCCGCGGGTGGCCGGTTCGCCAGGAGTGGACGGGAATCTTCGATCGCCTGACCTATGAACACGGGATCGACATCGCCCAAGACCTGATCGACCATTTCAAGAAGGACGCATTCGACGAACTCTACGTGATCTACAATGAATTCAAATCCGCCATCCAGCAACGCGTCGTGGTGGAAAAACTCTTTCCGGTCGACGCCGTCGTAGAATTTGGCCAAGCGGACGGGGCTGGCGAGCCCGCCGAGGTTTCAGGGGGCGCGTACCTGTATGAGCCCGACGAAGACGAGCTCTTGGCCGCGCTGCTCCCGAAGCATTTTCACATTCAAGCCTATCGCATTCTGCTGGAGTCGTCCGCCGCGGAACAAGGGGCGCGGATGGCGGCCATGGACGGCGCGACCCGCAATGCGGGCGAGTTGATCAAGAAAATTACGCTGTACTATAACAAGACGCGGCAGGCCGCGATCACGAAGGAATTGATGGACATCGTCGGCGGAGCGGAAGCCTTGAAATGAGTAATGTGGAATGAGGAATGTTGGAGCAATGTTGAACGGCCGGAGCTGTGAACATTTCTCATTCCACATTCATAATTCATCATTGGGGACAAGAGGAGTCTTATGAGCACTGCGACAGGGAAAGTGGTTCAGGTCATCGGGCCGGTCGTCGACGCGGAGTTTCCGCCGGGACAATTGCCCAACATCTACAACGCGCTGCGGATCGAGGTCGACGAGGACAAGAACGCGGGCAGACCCGCCATTCGCATCACGTTGGAGGTCGCCCAACATCTGGGCGAGAACCGCGTGCGGGCCGTCGCCATGTCGACTACGGACGGGCTGGTCCGGGGCATGCCGGTCAAAGACACCGGCGCGCCGATCTCGGTTCCCGTCGGCCGCGAAACGTTGGGGCGTCTGATCAACGTGCTGGGCGAGCCGGTGGATGAGAGAGGGCCGATCAAGGCGAAGAAATTCTACCCGATTCACCGGCCGGCGCCGCCGCTGGTTGAACAGGAAACCAAGACCGAAGTGCTAGAGACCGGCATCAAGGTGGTGGACCTGCTGGAACCGTACAGCAAAGGGGGCAAAGTCGGCCTGTTCGGCGGCGCCGGCGTCGGCAAGACGGTCATCATTATGGAGCTCATCAACAACATCGCGCTCCACCACGGAGGGTTCTCGGTCTTCGCGGGCGTCGGCGAACGGACGCGCGAGGGCAACGATCTGTGGCATGAAATGCAAGAGTCCAAAGTCATCGACCCCGGCGACTACACGAAGTCGAAGGCGGCCCTTGTGTACGGCCAGATGAACGAGCCTCCCGGCGCGCGCCTCAGGGTCGGCCTCACCGGACTGACCGTGGCGGAGTATTTCCGGGACGAAGAGCATCAGGACGTCTTGCTCTTCATCGACAATATCTTTCGGTTCACTCAGGCCGGATCGGAAGTGTCGGCCCTCCTGGGCCGGATGCCGTCGGCCGTGGGCTATCAGCCGAATCTGGCCACCGAGATGGGAGCCCTCCAGGAACGGATCACGTCGACCAAGAAGGGATCCATTACATCGGTGCAGGCGATTTATGTGCCGGCCGACGACCTCACCGATCCGGCACCGGCCACGGCGTTCGCGCACCTGGATGCGACGACGGTGCTGTCCCGGCAACTCGCGGAGTTGGGCATCTATCCGGCCGTGGACCCGCTGGATTCGACTTCCCGGATCCTCGACCCGCAAGTGGTGGGGGAAGAACATTACCAGGTGGCGCGGGGTGTCCAATCCGTCCTGCAGCGGTACAAGGATCTGCAGGACATCATTGCCATTCTCGGAATGGACGAACTCTCCGAAGACGATAAGTTGGTCGTGGCGCGGGCGCGCAAGATTCAGCGCTTCCTCTCGCAGCCGTTCCATGTGGCCGAGGCGTTCACGGGCACGCCGGGCAAATACGTCAAGCTCAAGGACACGGTTCGGAGCTTCAAAGAGATTCTCGAGGGCAAATACGACGATCTGCCCGAACAGGCGTTCTACATGGTGGGCACGATCGAGGAAGTCATCGCGAAGGCGGAGAAGCTGGGCTATAAGAGAACGTAAGGCGTGAGGCGTAAGGGGTGAGTAGAACTAGACACGACGGGCCCTCTCGCCTAACGCCTACCCCCTAACCCCTCACGAGAAGTATGGCTGGCAAACTGCTCTTGGAAGTCGTCACGCCGGAGAAACTCCTGGTCAGCCAGGAGGTGGACGAAGTCATTGCCCCCGGCAGTGAGGGGGAATTCGGTGTCCTGCCGGGGCACTGTCATTTGCTCTCGACGTTGAAGATCGGCGAGCTGCGATACCGAACCGGCGAGACGACCAACTACATGTCCGTGCTGTGGGGCTTCGCCGAGGTCACCCCCCGGAAGGTCACCATCCTCGCCGAGGTTGCGGAAAAAGCCGAGGACATCGACGTCGAGCGGGCGCAGGTCGCGGTCGAAAAGGCCGAGCAGCGTCTCCAGATGGGCGGTCTCCCCTCGGAACTCAAGGAAGCCCAGATCAGCCTCGAAAAGGCCCGCTTGCGCAAAAAGATCGCGGAGCGAGCCCGCCGCTCAGGTCTTTCTTCGTAGGCCTTCTCGCGTCGCCGCATCATCGCCGGGAAGCCCCCGCCTCGTGCTCCAGCGCTCGTTCAACCTGCCTGATCTCTTGCTCACTGGGTTGAGAAACCTCGTTGAGTCTGGTCTTCGCCATCGTTGAGCAGTACACTGAAAGCATGGCGACGGCATCTCATCATTCGTGAGGTGAGGCCATGACGAAACTGTTTCAGGGGCTCGAGCGCATCGAAGAAGCCCGCGAACGTCTTGCAGGATCGAGCTTCATGGCGGGCCTGTTCGAGGGGAGACCGCAGTTCGATCTCCTCCTCCCCCCGGAGGAGCCTGCCGAAGAGCGGGAGGCCGGAGAGGCGTATTGTCGGACCATGGAAGCCTTTCTCACCAGCCAGGTCGACCCCGATGAAATCGAGCGTACCGCCAAGATTCCGGAATCGGTGCTCAGGGGGCTCTTCGCCCTGGGCGCCTTTGGGATGAAGATCCCCACGCAGTACGGCGGCCTCGGATTCTCGTACAAGAACTATGGGCGGGTGCTCACCCTGATGGCCAGTTGGAGCAACATTCTTGCGCTCACCGTCGCCGTGCCGCAATCCATCGGCATCGCCATGCCGATTCTGCTGTTCGGGAACGAGGATCAGAAACGCACCTACCTGCCCCGCGTGGCCCGAGAGGCCATCTCCGCCTTCGCCTTGACCGAACCGATCACCGGCTCGGATGCGGCCAATATCAAGACCGAAGCGGTGCTCAATGCGGCGGGCAACCACTTTCTCGTCAACGGGGAGAAGCTCTGGTGTACGAACGGGCCCATCGCCCGGTACGTCACGCTCGTCGCCCGCGTCCCCGCGAGACGCATCACCCGCGACGGCCAGTCCAGTTGGCTGCCGGTTCCGGAGGGGAAGGGCGCGGAGGAACTGGTTCACACGGCCTTTATCCTGGATATGACCACGCCGGGGGTCGTTATCCGGCAGCGCTGCCAATTTGAAGGCTGCCGCGGCATCGAAAACGCCCACATGACCTTCACCGACGTCGCGATTCCGGTCGAGAACGTCATCGGCGAGATCGGCCGGGGACTCCGCTACGCGCTGTCGATCCTCAATATCGGCCGGGCGATCAGCATTCCGGCACTCTGTCTGGGGATGGCGAAGCAAGTCTGGCAGCCGACCCTCGATCGGGCGAACTCCCGCCTGACCTTCGGAAAACCTCTGAGTGAACGGGAAACCCAGCGGATGCGGATCGGCCGCATGGCCGTCCAACTCTACGCCATGGAAGCCCTTTCCCTCCTCGCCTGGCATCTGGCGGATCAGAAATCCTATGACGTGCGCATCGAGGCCGCCATCGCGAAAATGTTCACCTCGGAAGAGACCATCCGCTTCCTCAAGGACGCCCAGATTCTTTTCGGCGGGATGGGGTATGAAACGGCCGCATCCAAACGAGTTCGCGGGGAGCCGGCGTTCCCCATCGAACAGCTCGTCCGTGACATCGAGATGTCCCGGATCGGCGAAGGTGCGACCGATATTCTGCGGCCTTTTGTGGCCCGGGAAGGGTTGGCCATCCATCTGGAGCGGGCCAGGCAGTACGTCGAGGGGTCTGGCTCGAGAGCCCGGCGCCTCGCGGAGCTCGCCAAGCTGCTGCGATTCTATGTTCCCTGGTACCTGCGGCTCTGGAAGCCCGCCGCATTGCCCGCCCGCTCGGAGTGGCGACATCCTCGTGTCCGTCCGAAACTGCTCTATGTGGAACGTGCGAGCAGGCGCCTTGCGCGGAGGATTTTCTCGGCGATGCTTCGCTATCGGGAACGGCTCCGCGACGATCAAGGCCGGCAGAATCGCATCGAGGCGGTGGGGGAGGACCTGTTCGCGATCGCCGCAACGGCGCTCTACGCCAGAAACCAGGAGCACAAGTATGGACAGACGGAGTCCTGGGAATTGGCGGATGAATTCTATCGCCAGGCCAAGCTCCGTGTCGAACACCATCTCCGCGAGCTCCTCTGGAATACGGATCACCGATCGTCGGCCATCGGCCAGCGCGCGTTGCGAGGCTGCTACGGCTGGCTCTCCGACGGGATTATCCGCCGAGGGCTCGCGGACTATGTGCCGCGTCGAAAAGACTGAGGGTCGCGACCCTGTCGGTCTGGCTGGACCGTCCTCGGCATGGTGACCACTGAAAGAGCGGGGCGTCCCGCCGCCAATCGTACAGGTTTGCCTCTCCCCCTTGACGAAGCCCCTGCCGGTTATTAGCTACTAGGCGTTATCCCTTCCTCAGTCAGCGGCACGTCCTGAATAGGGCCCCAACCACCCCTAAACGAAGGAGGCTACTCTATGGACCTGATGCGCGGCTTGCTTGTCCGAGATACCTTCCGCGAGTTGGAAGATATGGCCGACCGCCTCAACCGTCTGGTGGCCGGGAGTGCCGGGACCCGGGTCGGGAGCCAGGAAGCCATGGCTCGGGCCGACTGGGCTCCCGCCGTGGATGTCTTGGAGACCGACACGGAATTCCAGATCATCGCTGAGCTTCCCGGCATGGAAAAAGAGGACGTGAAGCTGTCCGTCGAAGGCGGGGTCTTGGCGATTTCCGGGCGACGGGAGCCGGTGAAGGAAGAGAAAGGAACGCGTATTCACCGCATTGAACGGGCGTCCGGCAGCTTTCTCCGGAGCTTTTCAGTGCCGGACACCGTGGATGAAACCAAGGTAACAGCGAGCTACAAAAACGGGATACTCACCGTGCATCTGCCGAAGACGGAAAAAGCCAAGCCCAAGTCGATCGAAGTCAAGGTCGAATAGCTTGACCGACGCACGATCGCCGATCATGATCCGGGTCCGAGCGAGGTCATGAGGTATTCTCCACCGGTCATGGCGGACCGGGAGTGAGGCCGGGTTCGGCTTTGGAAGTCCAGTCGAGGAAGTCATTTGGAGGGACTCCTTAAGAACAGTTGGACCTCAGCCGATCGCATGGGAAATGTGTCACGTGAGATGTGTCACGTGTGTGGAGGAACGAGACCGGAGAGGAGTATTGGATGTCCCTTCGTGGGGAACCGGGACCTGTTGCAGCCAGAGCTTGATGGCCTGATCAGACGCTGGCTGTGAGGATTCGAACGAGAGTGGTAGGCCTCCCGGCGCCCGCAAAAATCCGCGTTGCTCCGCCACTGCCGGCTCATGTTCCGTCCTTCCCTCGCAGCCGTCTCCTTGTATCCCTCCGCCGACATAGCGGGTGGGTCGCCTTGTAGCCGGCAACGGGTCGTCAGCTTTTCTCTTTGCCGTCCAGTAAAAGGAATGACACCGTAGCAGGTGTCCGGCATCGGTTCTCATTGGCTTGTATTCAAACCATCCCTATGGCAGGGTGGAATATCGATTCGGCCGGACAAAAGATCATGACTTCCGCGACCCCGCTTACCACAACAGAGCTTCTCATTACGGCGGGAGAAACCCCCAAGCGCCTTGATCTTTTTCTCGCCAACCGTGAACCGGCTTTGTCCCGCTCCGCCCTTCAGCGACTGATCGAAGACGGCCGCATCCGCATCAATGGCCGGATCGTCAAACCCAGCCACAAAATCAAGCCCGGCGACACGATCGCGCTGGAGATTCCTCGTCCGGAACCGTTGGAATTGAACCCGGAGCCCATTCCCCTTGAGATCCTCCATGAAGACGCCGACCTCCTGGTGCTCAATAAGCCGGCGGGATTGGTCGTTCACCCCGCGCCTGGCCACTGGAGCGGCACGCTCGTCAACGCGCTGCTCCATCATTTCGGAACCGAGGGCGGCTCGATTTCCACGATCGGCGGGAAGGAGCGGCCGGGGCTGGTGCACCGCCTGGACAAGGACACCTCCGGCGTCATGGTCATCGCCAAGACCGACCCGGCGCACCGAAGTCTGGCGGCCCAGTTCAAACGTCACACGATCGTACGGGGCTATGAGGCGTTGGTGTGGGGCGTCCCGAAGAAGCCCCACGGGCTCATCGAGCTGGCGATCGGGCGGGACACAAAAGAGCGGAAGAAATTCTCATCCCGCACCGTGCGGCCCAAGCCGTCGGCCACGGAGTACCACGTGGTCGAACGGTTCGGCCAAATCGCCGCGCACCTCAACCTCGTCCCCCGTACCGGCCGTACGCATCAGATCCGGGTGCATCTGGCCTCGATCGGTCATCCGGTGCTAGGCGACCAGACCTACGGCGGGCGGAAAGTCCGGGCGTTGTTGGATGACTTGGACATCCCGCGCGTGATGTTGCACGCGCGCACGCTGGGGTTCAGCCACCCTGGAACCGGCTTGTATCGGGAGTTCACGGTTCCGTGGCCGTCGGACATGGAGGCCGTTCAGCAGGCGCTGCGAAAGGTCACCCGGCCGCCGCGGCATGCCCGGCCGGCAACGGCAACTTGACAGATCGTAGCCGTGAGCGTATCAGACTGCTGCCTGCCAAGGAGTGCCAGTGGAAACCAGCGATGTCCTCGACACGGTCGGCAGCCTCGTCTCCCAGCTCAAAGCCTATGCGGCCAAGTTGCCCGCGGTCGTGCCGATGTCGGTCGTCCCCGGCGGCATCAAACCCAAGGAGGAATCGATCGAGGCCTTTGAGAAAACGGTGTATCGGTTCCGCGCTCAAAGCGGGGCATCGATCTATAAGCGGCTGAACGATCTGTTTATCGAATCACTGGAGGCATTTGAGGGTGGGAAGCTGCTCGGCTCGATCCAGCCTCTGCTGGCCGTGCTGGATCATCTCGAGCAAATGCAGCGGGACAAGGAGATTCAAGCCAGTCCCGTCGACGAGAAGCGGATGGGCGAATACCGGACGGCGTTGAACAAGATCCTGCCGGGCAGCAAACCGGAGCTGGAGGGAGCGGGACGGGGACTGTAACCGGAAAATTATGAATTATGAATGTGGAATTATGAATTCCGGAGTACCGTTAATTCAGAATTCCGAATTTAGCATTCAGAATTCTAAGTTGTGGCGGCGGTCAATGGCCCATCTTCGGTCCTGTGGCCGTCGCCCCTTGCGTGACCACTGTGAAGCGGACCATCTGCTGGCAGTGGGGGCATTTCACCCGAATGGTGCTCTCATCGAGGTATTCAAACTGCTCTTCTTTGATCCACATGAGCCGAAAGCACTTGGGACAAGAACAAACCTGCGTACCCATACCTCATCACCCCTTCGTACACCCGGTGCTGAGATCGCTCTTGCGAAACGGGCAACAATGTAATACAAGCCGTCCCCGGCGCTCAAGCCTATGATCACCTTTTCCGACCGGAAGGATATCGACCCAGACCAGCTCGTCAACCTCTACCGGCAAGCGCCCTGGGCGAACGAGCGGACGGCTGACGACGCCCGCGCCATGCTGGCGCATACCGACGTGGCCGTGTCGGCCTGGGACGGTCCTCGGCTGGTCGGCTTCGGACGCGTGCTGACCGATTACGTGTACCGCGCCTCGATCTGGGACGTCATTGTGGACAAAGAGTACCAGGGACAGGATATCGGGACCGAGATCATGCAACGGATCCTGAATCATCCCGACCTCAAGCGGGTCGAGCTCTTCTGGCTGTGCACCCGGGACAAACAGACGTTTTACGAAAAACTGGGCTTCAGCTCCAAGGAGCAGACCGGGATGGTATGGGCCAGGGCCAAGGAGGCGATGCTGGAATAAGAGCCCCTGTGGAGCCGCCCGGCCACGACGTTCAGAAGAATGCGCGGACCCCGAACAGGAAGTTGAAGGACGAGGCGTTCCAATCGTCCGACCGCCTGCCGTCGATGGTGACGTGGCCGTCGTTCCGCTTATAGGCCATTTCGGTATTGAGCGCGACCTTGGACGTCACGAAGTAATCCCCTCCCCACGCAAGCCGCCACGCGAACGTGTTGCTCGGCGACACGCGGTTGCTGGTGCTCTCCCCAAACGAGTTGACGTTGATGCCGAATCCCATCGAGAGATAGGGAGCGATCGGACCATATTTCGTCGGCCGAAGTTCGACCGTCGGCAAGACCGACACGGTATCCAGATGCCCGAACGCGACCGAGGGCCGCTCCAAATCAACCGCGCGCCGCTCCCATTCGAGAGTCAGGCCGGCCGCCAGCCACTTATTCAGGCTATACAGGCCCTGCACGTTGACGACCGATCCCACATCCGTGTCCGTGTTGGCCCTCAACTCTTGAGTGAGCACGGAAAACCCCGCGCGAAACCCGACTATCACCTTTCCAGGTTCCGTCCCGCCGTCCGTCCATTTCCACGAGTCCTGCGCTTCAGTCGCGGGAGGTGAGATCCCGCCGATAAGGACGCATAGATAGAATAGTCCGCACCACCGTTGAACCGCCCGTCGTGCGCACATACACGGTCTCCTCGTTCGGGTGAAAATCGGGAAGACACTGTAGCGGAGAGGTCGGGGAGGATCAAGTCGGATGCTCTTCCCCGGCCGGCGCGGGCACAATCCGCTACGACGGCGCGGCGTGGACGCGCCGGAGCCGCTTCGGGGAAAAGAGCACAGCCAGAAAGAAGACCGCCGTCGCCAGCAGCACGATCGCCGGTCCGGACGGCACATCCCACAGGGACGACAGCAAGACGCCGCCGACCGCACACAGGACGCCGATCACCACCGAATACACCGTCATGTGCGTCAGGCTGTGCGTGAGCTGATAGGCGGTCGATGCCGGAATGAGGACCATCGCGAACACCAGGACGGCGCCGACTGTCTTGAGCGACACGACCACCGTCAGCGCGACCAGCGTCAACAACAAAAAGAACATCCGCCTGGCCGGCACCCCCGAAGCCTCCGCCATTTCCTGGTCGAACGCGATAAAGTACAGTTCCTTCGAAAACAGGACGATCACCCCCAGCACCAACAAGCTCAGCGCCAGAATCATCCGGAGCTCATCCGGCGTCACGGAGAGCACGCTGCCGAAGAGATAGCCGTACACCTCCGCGTTATAGCCTTTCATCAGGCCGATGAAGAGAATGGCCAGGGCCATCGTGGCCGTGTACAGAATCCCGATCGAGACATCCAGCTTCATCCGGCCCTGTTCCTCGATGACGCCGGTGATCCAGACCGTCGCCAGCCCGAAAAGGATCGCCAGCGCCAGCGGCGGCCAACCCATCAGGTAGGCCAGCGCCACGCCGGCGAATGCGGCGTGCGCCGTTCCCGCCCCGGCGAAGGCCAACCCGCGCAACACGACAAACATGCCGATGACCGAGCACAACGCCCCGACCAATGCCGCCGCCAGCAGCGAGCGTTGCATGAAGTCATATGTGAGCATCTCGATCATGTTACCGTGAGCTGTCAGCTATCAGCTATCAGCCGTCAGCTATCGGCTTTCTTTGAAGACTGACCGCTGACTACTGAAAGCTGATCGCTAATGATGATGGTAGTCTTCGACGATCACCATATCGCGATCGGTGATGACCACGTCCTTGCCGTACACCTGGCGGAGGATTTCGGGTTTGAGCACGTCCTGAGGCGGGCCGGCGGCGAACAGACGGGTCTTGAGCAGCACGAGCCGATCCACCCGCGAGCGGATCATGTTGATATCGTGCGTGATGAGCAGGACCGTCAACCCGAGTTCCCGATGGAGCTGCTGCACCAATTCCACGACGTTGTGCTGGGTCGTGATGTCCAGCCCGGTGGTCGGCTCGTCGAGCAAGAGAACCTGCGGTTGCTGGGCCAGGGCCCGCGCGATGAAGACCCGTTGCTGCTGCCCGCCCGACAGGTGTCCCAGGGCCGTGTCGCGATGATGTTCCATCCCCACGTGCGCAAGGGCTTCCAGGGCGATGTCCCGGTCCCGCCGGGAAGGCCGCTTGAAGAGCCCCAACGCGCCGTATCGTCCCATCATCACCGCTTCCAGCACCGTGACCGGAAAGTTCCGGTCGATCATCCCCTTCTGCGGGAGATAGCCGATACGGGCCCGATGGTGACAGCGCAGCTCCTCGCAGGCGCAATCGAAAATTTGCAGATGGCCTTCCAGGGGACGCAGGAGACCCAGGACGGCCCGACAGAGCGTGGTCTTTCCTGATCCGTTCGGGCCGATCACCCCGACGAATTCGCCCTCTGCGATGTCCAGTGAAATCTCTTTGAGGGCGATCACCCCGGGGAATCCGAACGTGGCGTGGTCGAAGCGGATGATGGGGCGGTCGATACCCACGACGTCACACGATCCGTGCGTCAGAACATCCTGACGCCCCGGGCCCATTGCGGTCTCGTTCGACGCGGGGACGTTCCGGCGTTCACGCTACGGCCTCTCCAGCGCACTGGCCAATTGGAGCACATTATAACGAAGCATGTCGAGGTAGGTCTCCGTGCCCGCTATGGCGCCGGGGAGGGTCGTCAGGACGACGACGCGCGCCCCCGTTTCCTTGGCCAGAACCTCGGGAATTTTTTGATTCAACTGCGCTTCCGAGACGATGACCTTGATGCGCTCTTTCTTGATGCGTGCGATGAGAATCTGGAGATGATGGGCCGAGGGCTCGGTCCCCGGCTGATTCAGGATCGTGCCTTCGACCTGGATGCCGAACCGTCTGGCAAAGTAAGGCCACGCCGGATGGTGGACGATGACCCGGCGGTCGGGAACGCGCCGGAGGCGTTCCGACAGTTCGGCCCGCACCTCGTCGAGCCGGCGCAAGTAGGCGGCTTGATTCTGTCGATACTCGGCTGCGTGCTCCGGATCGACCTTGATCAAGGCTTCGGTCACATGGCGCATCATGATCGAGGCGTTTTCCGGGTCCAGCCACACGTGGGGATTGCCGGCCGGAGAGTCCTCCTGTCCGGTCCTCGCCGCCCCGTCGTGCGGCTGATGATCGCGGATCAATCCGATTCCGCGCGACGTCGTCACCACCAACAGGTTCGGATTGCCGGCGTTCTTCACGAGCGACGAGACCCAGACCTCCAGCCCGAGTCCTACCTCGAACAGGAGCCGGGCTTTGCGCACCGCCATGAGATCGCTGGGCTTGGGAGAGTACGTGTGCTCGCTTTCGTACCCCGACAACAACGACACCACGCGCACATGGAGGCCGCCGACGTGTTCGGTCAGATCCTTGAGAACCGGAATCGTGACGACCACATTGACCGGCTCCTCGGCGGACGCAACCGGGAGCGCTGACGCGCCGGAGAGGCGGGCGACGAACGTCGCGATCACCCACACCGCGAGCGTCACAGGCCGGAAAAACATGGGCCGGACCGTAGCACCGGGGTCCATGAAAGTCAACGCGATCACGGGGGATCGAGCGACCTTTCGCTTGACCGGCGCGACGACTTCGATTAGCGTACCGCCCGGTGCTCGCTGAACCGTCACTCGTCATTCACCGACCGTCTTCCGAAGTCAAGATCCAGGAAGATCGCGCCTCCCTTGTTCTCTCTACGAGTGACGAATGACCGATGACGGGTGACGCCGAGGCTCGACAATGAACGTCATCGGCTTGATGTCCGGCACATCCGGCGACGGAGTGGATGCCGCGCTGGTCCGAATCCAGGGCCGGGGGACCGCCCTTCGCGTGAAGCCGCTCGCCTTTCGGCCGCATCCCTATCCGCCGTCGCTGCAGCGTCGAATCATGGAGGCCTCGACGTCCGGCACCGTCGCGGAGATCTGTCACCTGAACGCCTTGCTGGGCGAGCTGTTCGCGGAGGCCGCCTTGGGCGTCATCCTGCAAGCCGGCCTCAGGCCGGGCGACATTCACTTGATCGGATCCCACGGCCAGACCGTTCACCATCTGCCGAGAGGGGTCCGGGAACCGGGAATCGGCCTGGTGCGGTCCACGCTGCAAATCGCGGCCCCGGCCGTCATCGCGGAACGGACCGGCGTCACGACCATCGCCGACTTCCGGTCGCGCGATCTCGCCGCCGGCGGCGAAGGCGCCCCGCTGACGCCCTACGCCCACTATCTGCTGCTTCGGCATCCCCGCCGGTCCCGCCTGATCGTCAATCTCGGCGGCATTAGCAACGTCACCTACCTCCCGCGCGGAGGGCCTCTGAACTCGGTCCGCGCGTTCGACACCGGCCCGGGCAATATGGTGCTGGACGGTCTCATTCAGCGGCTGACGAAGGGACGATCGACGATGGACTATGGCGGGAGGCTTGCGGCCAAGGGCCGCGTGGACCCCCGACTGTTGAACGAACTCATGGCCCACCCGTTTCTTCAGCGACGACCGCCCAAGTCCACCGGTCGGGAAGAGTTCGGCGAACCGGTCGTGGCCAGGCTCCTGACCGTCCGGCGGGCGCGGCAACTCTCGCCTGCGGACTTGCTCGCCACCTGCGCCATGTGGACCGCGCAAGCCGTCGGCGGCGCGCGGCGGTGGCTGCGCGGCGCGGTGGACGAAGTCGTCGCCGGCGGCGGCGGCGTGCGCAATCGAACGTTGATGACCTATCTTGCGTCGGCGTTCGATCCGATTCCGGTGAAGACGTTTCACGATCTGGGCTGGGACAGCAAGGCGTTCGAAGCGGTCGCGTTCGCCCTATTGGCCTATCAGACGATGGCCGGTGAGTGTGCCAACCTCCCGGCCGTCACCGGCGCGACCCATCCGGTGCTGCTCGGCGCGATCGTTCCCGGGGCTCCAGACTGGATGACGGGCGTCCGCCGAGAACGCAGAAAGCGATAACAACGTGAAGGCCCACGCGGAGGCTCTCCTTATCGGTGTCGGCGCAGTGGTTGTGTTCGGCCTCATCTGGCGCGCCTGGGTCGTCCGCCGGACCGGCCGTGTCCAGACCGCTGCGTTTACCATTCCGTCGGGGGTCTCGTTTGTGGCGCAGCCGCTGCTGACCGAGGCGGAAGCGTTCCTGTACAACCTGATCCGCCTGGCGGTCCAGGATCGGTTTTTGGTCTTCGCTCAGGTGCCCCTGTGGTCTCTGGTCGAGATCAAGGGCGAGGATCGAAAAGCCCGCTCCGCCGTGTTGGGCAAGCTTGTGCTCAAGCGGCTGGATTTCGTGTTGGTCCACCCGGGGACAAGGACCGTGGTGAAAGTCGTGGAGCTCGATGAGCCGTTGTCGTCACCGCAACGACGGGAACGGGATCGGTTGGTGGAGCAGGTGCTGCAGGCCGCCGGCATCGCGTTGATCCGGCTCAAAACACAGAAAGCATATGCCGTGCCCGTCTTGTCGAATCTGCTGGGATTGGATCCGCCCGAATAGCGGAAGAAGATGGCGACCCACCGCTTGCGGGATCATTCCTGCAAGGCGTCGTCCTTGGCCGCAACGGTCTCGAGCGCCTTGCGCGCCCACTCCGCTTCGGCGCTGTCGGGGAAGTCGTTCACCACGCGTTCGTACATCAGCCTCGCCTTCTCGTGATCGCCGAGCTTGGCGTGGGCCAGGCCGATTCGCCAGGTGGCCGAAGCCAGCTTCGCACTCAGCGGATAGTACGACACCACGTTGTAAAAAGACGCGAGCGCGTCTTTATATCGACCCAACCGGAATTGACATTCCCCGATCCAAAAATGCGCATTGGCCGCCAGAGCCGATTGCCCATGCAGTTCCAAGAACAGCCGGAAACCCGCCAGCGCCGCTTCGTAGTCTTTGCGACGGAATTCTTCCATCACGCGATCATAGAGGCGACGCGATGCATCCTGCGTTTGTGCCGGGGCGGCCTGCAGCGGGTGATCGATCGACGTCCCCGCTAACAAGAGCACCGTCAGCATCATCCATCGGACCGATGTCATCATGGCTTCCACCCCGCCCGTCGGCTGACCGACCGCTCGGGCACCGCCTCACGGACGCAAGCCGCATGCCCATCTGGCTTGACCGGACTCTGTCGTCATCGGCGCAAAACAGGTCGGAAACGGGGCGGAAAGGAGGCGTCGGCCCATGGGTAAGAAGGACACGGGAAAAAGGATCCGACCTTTCCCGACACCGCTCGACAGAATTGTACGCCTGTGTCTCCTGAAGCCGTCGGGGACTCACGCCGGCATGCGCCCGCGCTTGACTTCGTCAGAGGTGGCCGAAATAATGCCCGCTCGTTCCGTTGACGCGAAATCGCGCGTGCGAGAGGCTTCTCTCCACGGTTCAGGCCTTGGAACCGACGCAGCCGAGCCACCAGGAGCACGGGCAGCCTTCATCGGGCGCAGAAGGGTTTGTCCTGCACGATCCTCCTCCGAATCCCGCCGGCGGAAGAACCCTCATCGTGGACGCCCAGGGCCCCCGCGCCTATAAGAGGCCCAGCGAGGCCCTCAAGGAGGCCGGACCACAGGATCAAGTCTTCGTCCGTCCGGGCACCTATGAAGACAAGCTCTTCATCGCCGACCGTCCTATATGGCTGATCGGGGCGGGGCGCGACCTTGTGCACATTTTCAGTCGTCGCGGGGGCCCGCTGTATCTGCAGCGCGTCCCCTCAGGCCGGATCAGTGGGATCACGTTCCGTTATGTCGGCAGCGATCAGAATGCGGCGATGAACATTCTCGACTCGTCCTGCACGATCACCCAATGCCGCGCGACCGAGGGCATTCTCTCGGGCGTGGTCATCTACGGTCCCAACTGCCGGCCGGTCTTCCTCGACAACGAAGTGTGCCGGAACCGCGAATCCGGGGTGTTTGTGTTCGCCGGAGCCTGCCCTCGCGTGGCGCACAACCGGTGCTTCGACAATCACCATTTCGGCCTGGCGGTTCGGGATCCCGGCACCCGTCCCGACTTCGTCCGCAACCTCTGCCGGGAGAACATGCTGAGCGGCATTCTCCTGTTTCATCATGCCGAGGCCCTCGTCCTCAACAACACCTGTCGAGACAATCAGCATTGGGGGTTGGTGATGACGCCGGAGTGTCGGCCGACCCCGACGGGTGACCACCTGCTCGCTTCCAATGTGCTGGAACCCAACCCGCGTGGCGCACTCTTCGTAACCGATAAACCCCTGGCCGAGATCGGTCGGTAGGTCGGTTTCGGCGCCCGCGTAATCAGGCTTGCGGTCGCCGGCCTTGGGAAGAGGAGACGGTGAAGGGGCGGCTCTCGTCGATCGGGTGAAACTGGAAGGTGTTGCCGCCCCGCTGCTTCGCGCGGTACATGGCGGCGTCCGCGTGCTTCAGCAGTTCGTCAACGCTCCGGTCATCCTGGGGATAGACGGTGATCCCGATGCTGACACCGACGGACTGAGGCTGCCCGTCGATCAAAAACGGCTCGCTGATGGCCTGCACAATGCGCTGGGCGACCGTCACGATATCCTGCTCGCCGGAGACTCCCTCCAGAATCATGGCGAATTCGTCTCCGCCCATCCGGGCGACCGTGTCTACCTCGCGCACGCAACCCCTGAACCGATCTGCGACGGCTTTGAGCAACTGGTCGCCCGCATCATGGCCACACGTGTCATTCACGGCTTTGAACCGATCCAGATCCAACAACATCAACCCCAACGGTTGCTGTTTACGCTTGCTCCGCGCCAGAGCCAGGAGAAGCCGGTCCCTGAAGAGCGTGCGATTGACCAGGCCGGTCAACTGATCGTATTGCGCGAGGTAGGTCAGCCGCTCCTCTGTTCGTTTCCGCTCAATCGCATAACGGATCGCCCGCGACAGCAAATCGGCCTGCGCCTGACCCTTGACAAGGTAATCCTGGGCGCCTTGTTGAACGGCTTGAAGCGCGAGTTCCTGATCGTCATAGCCGGTGAGCACGACGATCGGAATGCCGGGGCTGGTCGCCAGAACCTGGGTCACGGTGTTGAGTCCCTGCGCATCCGGAAGGGAGAGATCGAGCAGGACGGCGTCGAATCGGTCGCGCGCCAGGCGTGCCAGCCCTTCACCGAGGGTCCCGACACGCGTCAGGTCAAATCGATCGGCAGCCCATTCCGCAAGAATATCCTGTGTAAGCTGGGCGTCGACCGGGTTGTCTTCGATCAGCAGCACCCTGACCATAGCTGGCCCTCTCGGAGGCACCGGCGCGCTCACGGATGCTCTGTCTCCCGCGACGGTCGCCGAAGCCTCCACTGCGGTGGCTACCGGTCAGAATTCATTGATACGGTAATCAGTATACTGCGAGCTCCTCTGCCACCAAGCAAATTGGCAAATTGATTCCGCCGCGCGACTGCGCGAACGGGTGATCGAGATGTCCGACTGGAAAGCGCACCCGCTTTGGAGGTGACGCGGAGACGGAGAGAAGAAAGCAAGGAGGTTCTCGACCCTCTCTCTACACCTGCAAGATCAGATGACAGAGAGAAACGCCCCACTCCGGCGATCCACCCGGAGCTCTCAATACATCAAGAACGCGTGCGCGCTCCCGGCTGAAACCTGACCGGGCAATAGAGGCACACCGGGCAGATCTCGCTGCCGGGAGACGCACGGACTGGCCGGCCCCGGGCTTAGCTGCAGTGCAGCGCCTCCGCTCTCCTCCGGACTTCTTGGGCTTTTTCCGCTTGCCCGAGGTTCTCGTACAACGAGGCGATGTTGGCGTGCAGATGCGCGAGCAACTGCCCGAGCTGCGCTTCTTGCGCGATGACATTGGCCTCCAGCGCCAGTTTTTTCTCTTCGCTCCGCCGGAACCGGTCCTCGAGACGCTGCACCAGTTGAATCCAGCCTTTCACTTTTCCCGAATCCAGCTCCGGCATCGGCGGAAGCGCCTCTCCGCGCTCCAAGGCCTTCTCAGTCTGGTTCATCCAGTTGATGAAAATCAGAAAGTCGCCCAGTGTAATTTTGAGTGCGGATGACGTGCCTTCTTCCTCGATCACCAGGTCTTCCATTGTCACCTCTCCAAAGAAAAGTTAATGAACCACGATTGAATCCGCTGCGCCTTTGACCTGAACACGACGACCGCTTAAAATCCGAACGGTCTGTCCGGTCTCGCACCGGATGCGGACATACCCTGCCCTGTAACCACAAGCGTCGTCACCTCCTTTCTGCGATGATGGGAACGGGGCCAATGAGTGGTTTCGGACGTGTGCCACATCCGACGTGTCCGGTTGGCAACTGTGCACTAGATATCGTGTCTGGGCCTCCGAAGTCAACAGCCCTTTGTGGGTTTCTTTATTTTTTCGAGTTTCGAAGACGGTCCGCAGAACTTTCTCCTCTTCTCGTTCTCTCCTGTACTCAACGGACTCGCCTGTCGCCGTCTGCCAAGAGAACTTGTGGATCGTGTGATCCTCAGAGCAGGCGTCTCATGTCTTCGATGTCTAGCCCGCATTATTCACGAACGCTTCTGCTGCAAACGCAGATTCGCTGCTGCGACAAGCCTGTTGGCGGGCGTGCTCGCCTTTCAGTCGGTCAACATACCGTTTCAAGTATGCTTCCCTCCTTCGCGGCTGCGCTTGCCCGTCTCGCGACGCGACTCCCGGGTACCCGTTGCTCTTTCATCGCAACGGGTGGAACGCGACGAACCGTCATGAATAATGCGGGCTAGTTTTCCTGGTTTTCTGTTTTTGCGGTGTGAACTGAGCGCGTGGTGAGAAAATGAGAGGACTGACAAAAAGGCCCGACCGGCGGTCCCGGCAGGGCGAGACAATTCGGAGGGAAAGCTGGTTGCGGGGGAAGGATTTGAACCTTCGACCTTTGGGTTATGAGCCCAACGAGCTACCAGACTGCTCCACCCCGCGGGCGGATACTAACAAGCGGTCCCGGTGAAGTCAAGGCAAGGCCTGCGCGGCCAAGTCGGGTTGATTTCCCTCCGATGCCGTGTTAAAGGCTCGCCATGCGTATCGTGTTCATGGGCACGCCGGAGTTTGCCGTTCCATCGCTGGAGGCGCTGCTGAAATCCGAAGACACGGTGGTCGGCGTCGTTACTCAGCCCGATCGACCCAAGGGCCGGGGCCGCGCGCTCACGCCGTCGCCCGTCAAACTGGTGTGCCAACGCGAAGGCCTGCCGGTGCTCCAACCCGTCAAGATGAAGGACCCGGCATTTCTCGATGCGTTGAAAAACTGGCAGCCGGATCTGATCGCCGTGGCCGCCTTCGGCAGGATCCTCCCGCCGGCGATTCTGAACCTCCCCTCGAAGGGCTGCATCAACGTTCATGCCTCGCTGCTCCCGAAGTATCGCGGCGCCGGGCCGATCCAGTGGGCCATCATCAACGGCGAGCGAGAGACCGGTATCACGACGATGTTGATGGATGAAGGCATGGATACCGGCGCGATCCTCTTGCAGGAGACGGTGCCTATCGAGCCTGACGATACGGCCGGCACGCTCTCCGCCAAGCTGGCCCAAGTCGGCGGCAGGCTTTTGGTGGAGACGTTGCGTCGATTGAAAGCCGGAACGCTGGCGCCTCGTCCGCAGGATCACGCCCAAGCGACGCTGGCTCCGTTGCTGAAGAAAGAAGATGGGTTGATCGACTGGACCCGCCCTGCCGTCGAAATTGCCAATCGTATCCGCGGCCTGGCTCCCTGGCCAGGAGCCTACACGTTCGCTGGCGAAGATCTATGGAAGATCTGGAAAGCCACCGCCAAGGACGGACAGACCGACAAGGCCCTTCCCGGTACGATCATCGGGCTCACGAAGGAGGCCATCCTGGTCGCGACGGGAGATGGACTGCTCTCCATCACGGAAATCCAGCCGGCCAGCAGCCGGCGCATGACCGCAGCCCAATTCCTCGCCGGCCATCAACTCTCGCCGGGGCAGGTGCTAGGGGCAGGTCCGAAAGCTGAACGCTGAGAGGACCGTCGATACGGAACGCATGAAGGCGAAATCCGATCTCGGCTATGGATCGTCGCGACTTCCTCACTCTCGTTCCCAGCCGAGCGCCAGATCGATCGCGCTCCACGCGCTTATCGAGACGGAGCGGAGGGAGACCCCGGCGGATGAAGCCCTGAGCGATGCGCTTCGGCAAGTCCGCCCGGGCTCTCGCGAACGGGCTTTGGCCACCGAGCTCATCTACGGCGTGCTCCGCCGGCGAGGTACGATCGATTGGCGATTGGCGCAGGTCATGGATCGTCCGATCGAACGGCTCCCCGTCGTCGTGAAGACGGCGCTGCGCCTCGGCGCCTATCAACTGCTCTATCTGGATAAAATCCCCGATTCCGCGGCGGTCCACGAATCCGTGCAGATCGTGAAGCCGTTCCGCGCGAAGCTCGGTCGCGATTGGAGCGGATTCGTCAACGCCGTCTTGCGAACCCTGCTCCGTACTCCGGAGCCCGCCTGGCCCGACCCGGCGGCCGCGCCGGTCGCCGCGCTGGCCGTCCAGTATTCCTGCCCGGAGTGGTTGATCCAGCGCTGGCTGGAGCGGTTCGGCCCGATCCAAGCCGAACGGCTGTGCCGCGCCGTGAGCGATATCCCCCCGCTCACCATCCGCGCCAATACCCTGCGCGCGAGTCGGGAAGCGCTGATCGAGCGGCTCGCTCAAGCCGGGGTCGACGCCCGCGCGACCGCCGTCAGCCCCGTCGGGATCGTGCTCGAGAAGTGTGGCTCAGTCACGGAGTTGCCAGGATTCTGCGACGGAGCGTTTTATGTCGAGGACGAGGCCGGCCAATTGATTCCGTTGTTGCTCGACCCGCAACCGGGCGAACGCGTGCTTGACGCCTGCGCCGCGCCCGGCGGAAAAACCACCCATCTGGCCGCCCTGATGCGGGATCAAGGCGAAATCGTGGCCGTGGACCGGAGTCCGCAGCGGGTCCGCAGAATGGAAGACAATTGTCGACGCCTGGGCGTGTCGATCGTCCGGCCGCTCGTGGCCGATGCCAGAGAACTCACCTTGACGGCCGGGAAGCGGGGACATGGAGGAGACGCTCGGAGGCTGCCGTTCAACGCGCCATTCGACCGTATCATGCTGGATGTCCCGTGCAGCGGGCTCGGTGTCTTGCGGCGCCATCCGGAGGGGAGATGGCGGAAGCAGACCGCGGCGCTTCAACGGCACCAAAGGTTGCAACGCGAAATCCTGGAAGCGGTCAGCGCTCTCTTGCGGCCCGGCGGGGTGTTGGTCTATAGTACGTGTTCGACCGAACCGGAAGAAAACGAACAGGTCGTCGAGCAGTTCTGCGAAGCCCGCGCCGAGTTTCGACGTGAAGGCGTGGGGCCATGGGTGCCCCCAACCGGCCTCCCGCTGTTGACCAGCCGGGGAGATTTCTCCACGATGTTCAACGAGCATTCCATGGACGTCTTCTTTGCCGCCCGTCTGCGGAGAGTCGCCTCATGAGTCGTCATCCGATCCGTATCGCACCGTCTATTCTTTCGGCAGACTTCGCCCGGCTGGGCGATGAAATCGCGCGCGTCGAGCGAGGCGGCGCCGATCTGCTCCACATCGACGTGATGGACGGACACTTCGTCCCCAACCTGACGGTCGGCCCCCCTATTGTGGAGGCGCTGCGGAAAGTGACGAAACTCCCGCTCGACGTCCATCTCATGATGACCAATCCGGACGCATTCGTTGCGGAATTCGCCGAAGCAGGGGCCGATTACCTGACCGTCCATGTCGAGACCTGTCCGCATCTTCATCGCACCGTCCAGTCGATCAAGGAACGCGGTGTGAAGGCCGGCGTCTCCGTGAATCCGGCGACCCCGATCGGTCTATTGGAAGAGATCGCTCGCGACGCCGATCTGATCCTGATCATGTCGGTGAACCCCGGTTTCGGCGGGCAGCAATTCATCCCTTCCTCGCTGCAGAAGATCGCGCAAGCCCGGCAGCTCATCGATCGCGTGAAGAGCCCGGCGGCGCTGGAAGTCGACGGCGGGGTGAAACCGGACAATGCAGGTCAGATCATTCAGGCCGGCGCGGACATTCTCGTGTCCGGGTCGGCCATCTTCACCGCCAACGACTATGGGGCCGTCATCGCCGCGTTGCGCGCCGCCGGGCACTCCGCGTCTCTCCCGCGAAACCCACAGACTGTGTCGGTGCACCGGTAAGCGAGGCCTGGTGGATATCTCCTCTCTGATCGACAGCCTGCATCCGCTCGAAATCAGGGTCCTCACGGCGTTCGGGCAGCAGCCGAGCGGGTCGGTCCTGCGGATCGAACAGATCGCGCAGGCGACCGGGCTTGACGCGTCGCAATTAAGTATGGCCATCGAATGGCTGCTGACCAAGAACCTGATCGTCGTCGAGTCGGAAACGGTCACGCCGGTGGTCTCGCTCACGAAAATCGGCGAGCACTACTTCGAGCACTCCGCTCCCATCGAGCACATCCTTTCGGCTGCCCGCGACGCCGCCGAGAGCGGCAGGCGGCTGACGATTCAGGATATTCAATCACGGGAAGGGTTGGAGCCGAGCGAGATCAGCGGTGCGATCGGCTGCCTGAAAAAAGAAGGAGCCGTGTTGATCGTCCAGGGCGGCTGCATCGAGGCCACCGGCCGGCCCAGTCCGACCGCGGAAGCGCTGCGGACAATACTGCAGCAATTACGGGGGGCCTCCCGCGAGCTCGACGCGTTTCCGGACGCCTTGCGCCGGGTCATCCAACAGCATGCCGTGAAGCGCGGCAACGCCCGCGAGCCGTTCCGGATCGACGAGCGCGTGGCCAGATCGTACCGCCTGACCCCGGCGGGCGAGCAGGCCGCCGGACTGATCGCGCGGCAGGGCGCGGTGGAGGAGGTCTCGCAATTGACGCCCGAGTTGCTGAAAGACGGGGCTTGGCGCACCAAGCGGTTCAGAAAATATACCATCAGTCTGCGGCCCCCCCGGGTCGCCGCCGGCAAGCGGCATCCGTACCGGGAGTTTCTCGATTTGGTCAAGAACAAACTCGTCAGCATGGGTTTCCAGGAGATGCGCGGCCCGCTGGTCGAGACTGAATTTTGGAACATGGACGCCCTGTTCATGCCGCAGTTCCATCCGGCTCGGGACATCCATGATGTCTATTTTGTCAAGGAACCGACCCATGCCCGTTCGGACGATCCGCAGGACCGAAGGCTTCGGGCTCGGGTGGCGGCGACCCATGAGTCCGGGGGCAAAACCGGGTCGACCGGGTGGGGATATCGATTCGACATGGAGCGCACGCTGCGGCTGGTTCTCCGGAGCCAAGGAACCGCCGTATCCGCCAGAACGCTGGCTTCCAACCCCTCCGTCCCGGGCAAATATTTTTCGATCGCCCGCTGTTTTCGGTACGATGCGGTCGACGCGACGCACGCCACCGACTTTTTCCAAGTAGAAGGAATCGTGTTGGGTGAGGATATCAATTTCCGTACCTTGCTCGGCCTGCTCGACCTCTTTGCCCGGGAAGTCGCGCAGGCGAAAGAGAGCAAATTCCTGCCGGCGTACTTCCCCTTCACCGAACCGTCGGTCGAGCTGCATGTCCGGCACCCACGTTTGGGGTGGATGGAATTGGGCGGCGCCGGCCTGCTTCGGCCGGAAGTCACCCTGCCATTGGGCGTCACGGTGCCGGTGATCGCCTGGGGCTTGGGCCTCGACCGCATGGCCATGGTCGCGCTGGGTATCCACGACATCCGCGATCTATTCACCGCCGATTTGGAGCTCATCAGGACGACACGGGGAAAGTTTTGAAACGGTTCGTCTGGTTGGTCTGGTTCATCTGGTTCCCAACCAAACGAACCAGAAAAGCCAAATGACCTATCGCACAAGAATATGCCGACGATCTCCATCGACCGTCAGGACCTTGAACAGTTGATCGCCGGGCCGGGCAAAACCCGCCGACCCATCACGACGGAACAACTGGAGGCCTGGCTGCCCTTGGTGAAGGGCGAGTTGAAGGGCCAGAACGCCGAGACGGGCGAGCTACGGATCGAGTTGCAGGACAGCAACAGGCCTGACCTGTGGTGTTGCGAAGGAATTGCCCGCCAGATCAGAATCAAGCTCCTCGGCCGCGCGCCGACCTATTCATGCTTCTCCCCGACCCGGCAACCCACGCATCGCCTTATCGTCTCGTCCGGCCTGGAGTCAGTCCGTCCCTTTGTCGCGGCCTGTACGGCCAGCGGCTATGAGGTCACCGACGAAGGCTTGGCCCAGTTGATCCAAACCCAGGAAAAACTCGCGGATATTTTCGGACGCAAACGACGGACGGTCTCGATCGGCCTCTATCGACTTCCTCGCATCGTCTTTCCCGTCATGTATGATCTTGTGAAGCCGGAGGATGTGAGCTTTACCCCGTTGGGGCTGGAATCCAAGATGACCCTCGGGGAAATCCTGCTCGTCCATCCCAAGGGATTGGAATACGGAGCGATCCTGGCCGGCCACGATCGGGTCCCGCTGCTTCGGGACGCCACGGGGCAAGTTCTGTCCTTCCCACCCATCATCAACAGCAGGGAGATCGGCGAAGTCCAGGTCGGGGACCGCGAGCTGTTCGTTGAGGTGACGGGAACCGACCTGTTGATGGTGGTGCTGACGCTGAACATTCTCGCCGTCAATCTGGCCGATCGCGGCGCCGTGATCAAGCCGGTCGAAGTGACGTATCCGTACAAGACACCTCTAGGCAAGACCATCACGACACCCAGAGATTTCGGTAAAGCCCGAACAATTCAAGTGAGGGCGATCGAAGCGGCGCTCGGGCAGCCGCTGGGCGCGCAGGAAATCGGCCAGGTCCTGGAGGCCTACGGCTACAGGATCTCGAGGGCGCGGGACAGGGTCGTGGTGCGGCTTCCCCCCTATCGCCATGACCTGATGCACGCCGTGGATGTGGTCGAAGATGTGGCGATCAGCAGGGGCTATGACGTGTTTGCGCCGGTGATGCCCTCTCGGTTTACCGTGGGAGGTCTGTCCCGTCTGGAACAGGCATCCGACAGGGTGCGGGACCTCATGATCGGAATGGGATTTCAGGAAATCATCTCGAATATCATGGCCTCCCGTCAGGAACTGTGCGCGAACATGCGCCTGAGCGGCACCGAATGGGACAAGGTCGTCGAGGTGGAGAACGTGATGTCGCAGAGTTTTGCCTGCCTGCGGCAGTGGATCACACCTTCGCTGCTCCGCGTCGAGGCCGCTTCCAGCCGCGCCTTCTACCCGCATCGGCTGTTCGAAGTCGGTGAAAGCGTGGTGCCCGACCAGAAGCAGGAGACGGGCTCGCGCACGCTGGTGGCGCTTGGGGCCCTCATCGCCCATGCCGGAGCGAACTTCTCAGAAATCCACTCCTGCCTGGATTTGCTGCTGTTCTATCTCGACCGGCCCTACGCCTTGGAACCTTTGAGCCATCCGTCGTTCCTGGAGGGCCGGGCCGGTCGGATCGTATCGGGGGGACAGGCGCTGGGGCTGGTCGGGGAGCTCCATCCCGAAGTGCTGGAGCGCTGGCAAGTGAGCGTCCCCGCGGTGGCGTTCGAGCTGGAAGTGAATCGATTGGCAGGAAGAGAGGAGTAACGTTCGCTCGCCGTCGGCGATCCCGGGCGGGACTTTCCGAGCCGTCGAACAACCGACAGCGAGGAAGGACCGCTCGTTCAGGCGCCCACCACCGCAGCTTGCTGTTTGGCCACCCCGACCAACTTCTCAAAGCCCGCCGGATCCTTGATCGCCATGTCGGAAAGCACCTTGCGATCCAGGAAGATATTGGCTTTGCGAAGCGCGTTCATGAAGCGGCTGTACGTCAACCCTTGGAGGCGCGTTGCGGCGCTAATGCGCGCGATCCAGAGCTTGCGGAAGTCCCGCTTTCGTTTTCTTCGGCCGACATAGGCGTACACCTGCCCCTTGTCCACCGATTCCGTCGCCGTGCGGAACAAGCGGCTCTTGGCGCCGTATTGGCCTTTCGCTAACTTCAGTCTCTTCTTTCGTCGCTGCCTGGTCTTTGGTCCGCCTTTTGCGCGGGGCATCGCCTACGCTCCTTTCAGTCGATTTCAGGTGAATCCCGTGAAGCCCTCCGTCAGGTATAGGGGAGAAGCCGGCTCGCCGTGCGTGCCGCAGCATTCTCGATCGTCGTCACGCTCTTCAAGCGTCGTTTGCGGTCGCGAGCCTTGCCGGTCAGCAAATGGCGCCGCCCTGATTTTCTCCTCATCACTTTGCCGGTGCCGCTGCGACTGAAACGCTTGCTGGCTCCCGAATGAGTCTTCAGTTTCTGCGTGGCCATGGTGTTTATCCCTTTCGAGCGTCCGTCTCAACTCTTCGGCGCAACGATCATGATGAGACTGCGGCCTTCCATGCGCGGCGCGTACTCGATGGTTCCCGAATCCGCCAACCGTTCGATCACCGTGTTGATCACGGCCCGTCCCATCTCTTGATTCGCCATTTCGCGGCCCCGGAACGTCAGGGTGACTTTGGTCTTATTGCCTTCGGCCAGGAAGCCCTTGATCTGACGAATCTTGATCTCCAAATCGTGCTTGTCGGTTCGCGGTCTGAGCTTGATCTCTTTGACCTGGGTGGATTTCTGATGGCGGCGGCTCTGGTGTTCCTTCTTGCTCAATTCATACTTGTACTTCCCGTAATCCATGATCCGGCAGACCGGCGGCTGTGAAGTCGGCGCCACCTCCACCAGATCGTATCCCATCTCTTGAGCCTGCCTGAAGGCGTCCGGCGTGGGCATGATGCCCAATTGTTCACCGTCCGGCCCGATCACCCGAACTTCTCGGACCCTGATCTCCCTATTGACGCGAAGCTTAGGTACGATAGGCCACCTCTCTTAATCAGGTTGTGATCATCTGCCCGGGTTGAGCCGCCTCGCCTCGAAGCAGATCGAGCACGGCGGCGACGCTCATGCTTCCGAGGTTCGACCCGGTTCGGCCGCGGACCGACACCGTGCCGCTCTGCATTTCCCGGTCACCCACGACGAGCATGTACGGAATCTTCGCCTTCTCCGCTTCGCGGATCTTGAATCCCACCTTCTCGTTCCGCAAGTCCGCCTCCGCCCGATAGCCGGCGGCCCTCAACTGGTTCAGCACGCCGACGGCGTACTCGCGGTGCTTGTCGGTAATCGACAGAACGATCGCCTGCACGGGAGCCAGCCAGACCGGAAACGCCCCGGCGTAATGTTCGATCAGAATGCCGAAAAAGCGTTCGATGGAGCCCATCAGTGCTCGATGAATCATGATCGGCTGGTGAGGCTTGCCGTCTTCGCCCGTATAGACCAACTGGAATCGCTCGGGGTTGTTGAAGTCCACTTGGATCGTGGAGCATTGCCAAGATCGGCCGAGAGCGTCCTTGATCTTGATATCGATCTTAGGCCCGTAAAACACTCCTTCCCCCGGATCGATCCGGTAAGCCACTCCCCGCCCTTTGAGCGCCGCTTCCAGCGCGGCGGTGGCCTGCGCCCACTTTTCCTCGGATCCCACGGCCTTCTCCGGTCTGGTCGAAAGATAGACCTCGAACGCCGAAAACCCGAAGGTCCGCAACATGAAAAATGTGAAGTCCAACACCCGACCGACCTCCACCTCGATCTGGTCCGGGCGGCAGAACAGGTGCGCGTCGTCCTGCGTGAATCCCCGCACGCGCAGCAGTCCATGCAGCACGCCGGTCCGCTCGTACCGATAGACCGTGCCCAATTCTCCGTAGCGGATCGGCAGGTCCCTGTAGCTGCGCAGGTGAGACTTGTAGATCATGATATGGAACGGGCAGTTCATCGGTTTGAGCTGATACTCGCTGCCCTCGACCTTCATCGGTGCGAACATGTTGTCGCGGTAGTAGTCGACGTGTCCGCTCGTCCGCCAAAGATCCAACCGCGCGACATGCGGCGAGTAGACCAACTCGTACCCGTTCCGCAGGTGCTGTTCCCGCCAGAAATTCTCGATCAGCAGGCGAATCAGCGCGCCCTTGGGGTGCCAGAGCACGAGGCCCGGCCCAATTTCATCCTGGATGGTGATCAGGCCGAGCTCTCTGCCGAGCTTGCGATGGTCCCGGCGCTTGATCTCTTCGAGTCGAGCCAAATACGCGTCCAGCTCTGCCTGAGTGGGAAAGGACGTGCCGTAGATGCGCTGCAGCATCGGATTCCGTTCGTCCCCGCGCCAGTAGGCTCCGGCGCTGGAGAGCACCTTCAGCGCCCCGACTCGGCCGGTTGACGGCAGGTGCGGTCCTCGACACAGATCGATGAACTCTCCCTGGCTGTACAACGAGACGGCTTGGTCCTCGAATCCCTCGATCATTTCGGCTTTGTACTGCTCGCCCCGCTCGCGGAAAAACCGAATGGCCTGCTGCTTCGGCATTTCCATCCGCTTGAAGGGCTTATCGGCCTTGATGATCTCCAGCGCCCGGGCTTCAATCTTTTCCAAGTCCTCCGGCGTGAACGGGCGTTCGAAGGCGAAGTCATAATAGAAGCCGTCTTCGATGGCCGGACCGATCGTCAATTGCGCGCTCGGAAAGACTTCTTTTACCGCCTGGGCCATGATATGGGTGCTGCTGTGACGATAGACCTCTCTCCCTTCGGGAGAGTCAAAGGTAAGAGGCTCGATCGTCGCGTCCTCGGCGAGAATTCGATCCAAATCGACCGGTTGGCCGTTGACTTTCGCCGCCAGAATATCCGGTCCCAGGGGCACACCGGCGCGAACCAGGGCTTCCCCTATGGTACAGCCGGCCGGGACTTCTTTTTTGGTGCCGTCCCGCAGAGTGACGCAAATCGAACGCGAAGCCATTGCCTGTCCCCAGAAACAAGAAAGGCACCCCGACCGCACCTTGTGGCCGGATGCCATCCGTCGGATGGTAGGCGCGGACGGTCTTGAACCGTCGACCTCTACCGTGTCAAGGTAGCGCTCTCCCCCTGAGCTACGCGCCTATCGTCCAAGGGCGGCATGCTAATATAGCCAGACCTGGACTGTCAAGGAAACCAAAGCAGAAAAGGCGGCCCCCGGAGTCCGGTGGGCGCCGTTTCTTCTTC
>JBFMAX010000001.1:611185-698815 GCA_040755395.1 Nitrospirota bacterium | reverse complement strand
CCCCAAACGGCGGCCCCCGGGGGGCGGGGGCCCCCCTTTTCTGCTTCGACTCAAATCGGTGCTGTTCGACGATCAGCAAACTTACTTGACCGCAGCCCGCAGCGTCTTGCCCGCCGAAAATTTCGGGACACGGGCCGCCGGGATCTTGAGCGTTTCCCCGGTTCGTGGGTTGCGCCCCACACGCGCCTTGCGCTTCGCCACCGTAAAGGTGCCGAAGTTCACCAGACTGACCCGCTGCCCTTTCTTCAGCGATGAGGTGACGGCTCCGGTGAACGCCGCCAGCGCATTGCCCGCAGCGACTTTGGTGATGCCGGCCGACGCCGCCATTTTGGCGATCAACTCCTCTTTGGTCATCGCATTCCTCCTTGCTTGATGGATGGATTGAGAACCGATTCTCGGTCCCTTCTCGCCTCGCGCACGACCCTATAACGCGACGAAACACATCGAGCCAACTCGCCTAGAGGGAACGGGATCGTTGCCTCCGTCCCCGTTTTACCGGAATGCGGAGGTCCGTAATCTTCTTGCGTAGGGTGTTTCGGTTCAAGCCCAGCAGTTCCGCCGCCTGAATCTGGTTGCCCTTCGTCTCTTTCAGCGCCAATGCGATCAACGGCCGCTCCACCGCCGACATGAGCATGGGATGCAGGTTCCGGGCCGACCCGTTTCGCATGCTCCTGACGAAATCGCCCATCTTCGATTCGATGTAACCCTCGAGCGACAACTCCTGACCGGCACCGCCTGGGTAGGAATAACCGTTGACCATCCTCTGAATCAATTTGGAGGCTCGCTTGAGCGCATGGCGGGAACCCGCCAGCACCAGAGTTCTGAACGGATCAATAGCCTGCTGCAATTCGGTCAGTTCGCCCAATGTTCCCCGCTTGGCTTCCAGCACCACGATGTCGAAGGGACGCTTGGCAGCCTCCTTGGTGAGCGCGGCTGCGTCCTTCGCCGCCGTGATCGTCGCCTCCCTGAAGGCTTGCTTGAACTGGACGTGGACATCATGGTCGGCGCTAAGAAGAAGAATGCTCAAGGACGACGACCGAAGCGACATGAAGGCACCAGCGAAGAAAAGAGGATGAGAAGAAGAGGGCGGGATTATTACCTTAGAGGTGAGACGATGTCAATCGTGAAATTGCGCAGCGAATAGCCGAACGGCCGCTCTACTAAACGTTTCGCAGGGATCGGTGAGAAACAATCTCGCAGGACTCGGCAATTGCCCGGACAGATACTTTGCCAACGTCGCATTGAGCGGGAGGACCAGAGGAGTCTCACTCTTGACCCTGAACGAAGTCCGTAAGATCAACGGGCGACTGAGCGATCACCGCACAGCAAACCTGGAGCCACAAACGGGAGAATCCGAGACGATTCGTCTCCGCTTTCTTCTTCTTGTCGTGAGTGCGTCGAACTCGACAGGCAGAGAATTTTTTAAAGGCGCGCCTCGCTTTCGGTCTCTCCAAACCAGGATCGATAGCGGAAGCAAAAGACCCTCGGCCTCCAGGTTCTTCACTGAGCCTTGGCATCGGCCAAGTGGACATCTGCGGCGACCGGTCTTTCGGTAAGGTCGGTCAAAACGCGTGGCGGAACCGACTTGACACCATCCTCACAGTTGTTATAAAAAAGACCGGTTCCTGGAATTCCTATCGGAGTAGTCAACATGAAAGTTTCGCTCAAAGCCACTTATGCCATCATGGCTGCCCTGGACCTGGCGATTCATAATGGAAATGCGCCGGTTCAAGCTAAGTCGATCGCCAGGAGACAGAGCATTCCGGCCCGCTTTCTCGAGCAAGTGTTGAACGCGATGAAAAAAGCCGGTCTGGTCACGAGTCTCCGAGGTGCCCAGGGCGGATACATGCTGAGCAAGAAACCGGCGGAGCTTTCGTTGGCTGAAATTCTGGAAGCGCTGGACGGCCCGATCGGCCCGCAGCGCGACCGGGTAGTCAGCCATCTCTCGAGGCAGAACCATCGGCAAGAGTCGCTGCTGGCGCATGTTTGGGACCGTGTCAAGCAGGCGGAATTGAGCGTCCTGGCCAGTGTCACACTGAAGGAACTGGTCGATCGACACCGCGAACTCGAACAGCAGAACGCATTGATGTATCACATCTGAGACGCAAGGAATCGATAGGCTGACGCGGCTTCGCTGTTGGAGGCCGAGTCCGGGAGAAAAAAAGAGGTTTCCTATGAGCGTATCCCGAGCGACTTCTCCGCCAGAGATCCAAACTGCGCCGATCCCTCCTGAGATTCTGGAAGAGATTGAAGCCTTTGAAGCGGAAGCTCACCGAGTCTTGAGCGGGGAACTCTCCGGCGACCTTTTCAAGCCGTTCCGCCTGCAACATGGGATTTACGGCCAGAGGCAGCCCGGCGTCCAGATGTTCCGGATCAAGATTCCGTTCGGCGGCCTCACCGCGAACCAGCTCAGACGAATCGGAGAGATTGCCGACCAGTATGCCACCGGCGTGGGCCACGTCACGACCCGGCAGGACATCCAGCTCCATTTTGTCTCGCTCGAAGACGTCCCAACCATGATGCGGAAGCTTGCGGAGGTGGAGCTCACCACCCGCGAAGCCTGCGCCAACACCGTGCGGAACGTGACCGCCTGCCATTTGGCCGGCGTGTGCCAAGGCGAAATCTTCGACGTGACGCCTTATGCCAAGACCGTCGCCCTGCATCTCCTTCGCAATCCGCTGAACCAGAGCTTGCCGCGGAAGTTCAAGATCGCATTTTCGGGGTGCCAACACGATTGTGCGCTCACACCGATCCACGATATCGGCTTGCTCGCCGCGAAAAAAGAGGACGGAACCGTCGGCTTCCGCATGTCCGTCGGCGGAGGGCTGGGTTCGACGCCCCGCTTGGCTCACGTGCTGCGGGAGTTCGTTTCCATGGACGAACTCATCCCCTCGATCGAGGCGGTGATCAAGGTCTTCGACACCCTCGGCAACCGCAAGAACCGGCACAAGGCCCGGATGAAATTTGTCATCGACAAACTCGGCTTCGAGGAGTTCAAGCGGCGATGGGAGGAGGCCTACGCCGCGATGGGCTACAACCGCCCGGTCCACGAGCCGATCAAGCTGTTGTCGCACCAGGACGACCCGGTCCCTCTCATCATGCCGACCCGGGCCATCGGGCCCGGCAACGGCAACGGCAACGGATCTCTCGGGGAGACCCCCTTCGAGACGTGGAGACGGACCAACGCGATCAGGCAGAAACAACCGGGTTATGTCGCCGCGCTGATCAAGCTCCCGATGGGCGATCTCACCACATCGCAGATGTACGTCTTGGCCGACCTGGCCGAGGCGTATTCGAACGGCAACATCCGGACCACCGTCAATCAGAACATGATTATCCGGTGGGTGCCCGAAGCGCGACTGCGCGAGTTCTACGAAGACCTGGCCGCCCACGGATTGGCTGATCCGGGAGCCGACGCGGTGGAAGACATCGTCGCCTGCCCAGGTACGGACACGTGCGGCCTGGGTATCACCTCTTCGAAAGGACTGGCCAGGGCCATGGCGGAGATCTTTCCGCCCGGCCGCGTCCCCGATGACTTGAAGGGTGTCAGCGTCAAGATCAGCGGATGCCACAATTCCTGCGCGCAACATCACATCGCAACGATCGGGTTGCACGGAGTCGGCAAGCGTATCGGCGAGCACGTGGCCCCGCACTACGAACTCCACCTCGGCGGGCAGGTGAACGGCACGGCCAAGATCGGGCAGATGACTGTCAAGCTGCCGGCGAAGAACGTCCCAGCCGCGGTCTCCCACCTGATCGCCGTCTATCGGCGCGACCGTCAACCGGGAGAAGGGCTGCCTGCGTTTATCGCGCGTGTCGGCAAGGCCAAGCTGAAGGATGAATTGATTCCCTATACGATCGTTCCCTCGTTCGAAGAGGACCCGACCTATTATTACGATTGGGAGGGCGAAGAGGAGTTCGTGTTGGAGGACCTCGGACCGGGCGAATGCGCCGGAGGGGCCCTCGAGATGATCGACAATCGCATGCTGGAAGCCGAACAGGAGCTGTATCAGGCCAGGCTGTTGGCTGATAAGCACCAATATGCGATCTCCGTCAACAAGGCCTATCGCGCGGTTCTCGCGGCGGTCAAAGCCTTGTTGGTCACCGAGGGCGTTGATCCGGCAACCGACGCCGAGACGTTTGCTGAATTCGAGCAGCGGCTGGTGCCTAAAGGCATCCTGCCCGCGTACCGGAACCTTGCGTCCCGGATCGGCGACTTGGGACCGAAAGCCACCACGGCGGAATTTACGCTCGGCAAGGTGGCGTTCGCGAAGGAATTCGTCGATGCCTGCCGAGCCGCGACCGAGCAAATCGGCAAGGACCTGAAATTGGCCGGCGCGGAGAAGGGCGACGGCGCCGAGCAGCCGCAGTCCGCCGCGTCGCCGGCGCAACCGGCGGAGCAGGCACCCGCTCACGCAAACGGTTCAGCCGCCGACGCACCGGTCTTCGATTTGCGCGGTGTGGCCTGCCCGCTCAACTATGTCAAGACGAAGCTCAAACTCGAGATGATGGAGGCGGGCGAGCGCCTCGAGGTCTGGCTCGACGCCGGAGAGCCGATCAAGAACGTGCCTGTGAGCCTCCGGAACGACGGTCACAAAATTCTGGCCCAGGAGCCGTTGGAGCCAGACGCCGCCCATTATCGCATCGTGGTGGAGAAAGTCGAGAGCTGAGGATTGAACAACTCAGGGCTTCTTCCCCATAGTCTATCGCCAATCGCCTATGACCTTGACCGAGAGGCAAATCCCAGTGTCTCGAGACAGTGAGAGGACCGGCGCGCCGATGGAAGAAGAACTGAAGCGGCTGAGCGAGTCCTTCGAGACGAGACAGCCGCAGGACGTGCTGGCCTATGCGATCGAGCGCTACATGCCCAAGATCGTGCTCGCCTGCAGTTTCGGCGCCGAAGATGTCGTGCTGGTGGACATGATCCAGCGGATCAATCCGCAGGTTCCGCTATTCTATCTCGACACGGATTTCTTGTTCGCCGAGACCTACGACGTCAGGGATCGCATCGTCGAAAAATACGGCCTGCGACCCGAACAGGTGTTGCGGATCACGTCGCTCCTTACCCCGGCAGAGCAGGCTGCGCAATACGGCGACGCCCTCTGGGCGCGCCAGCCGGACCGCTGCTGCGAACTGCGGAAGGTCGAGCCGCTGGCGCGGGTTTTGAAAGGCTTCGACGCCTGGATTACGGGTATCAGACGCGACCAGGCGCCGACCAGGGCGAACGCCGGGTTGATCGAATGGGACCGTAAATTCCAACTCGTCAAGATCAACCCGCTGGCGAAATGGACGGCCGAGGACGTGTGGACTTATATCAAGATGTACGAGGTGCCGTACAACCGGCTCCATGACCAGAACTATCCCAGCATCGGCTGTACGCACTGCACGGCGCCGGTCCAGCCGGGGGAAGATCCGCGCGCCGGGCGATGGAGGAATTTCGCCAAGACCGAGTGCGGTTTGCATAAGTAAACAGGTCGCGAATACGAGGCTAGAGGCAGCCCGGTCGGGCCGCGCAGCGTCATCGCCTTTAGCCTCCTTGTTTTGCTCAGCGACACACGCTGAAACGTGAGGTGGAGGGGTGGCTGCCGTGAAGAAACTGGCCGTGATCGTGACGCGTGGTTCCTATAACAATCTGCTCCAGGCCTGCGAACTCGCCCGTATCGCCACCATCGCCGGCACCCAGGTGAGCGTGTTCTTTCGGGACGAAGCGGCCTTGCGGCTGACGCAGGACAAAGTCAAAGACATGGTCTTCTCCGAAGCCTACAAGGGCCGGGACGCCCATATGCGGGAGGTCCTGCGTTCTCGCGGCAAGCACGACTTGCCCGCGATCTTGCGCGAGATCAAAGAAAAAGGCGACGCCAAATTTTCCGTGTGCCGCGATTCCTTGGAGCTGCTCGAAATTACGGTCGAAAAGTTGATCCCCGAACTGGACGAGGTCCAGGCAGCGGATGCCTTCTGGAAGGAAGAAGTGACCACGGCCGATCAGGTGCTCACCTTCTAACTAAGCGCGTGACGCGTCACGGGTCGTATGCAACAGTTCATCGCCAAGGTCGCCAAAGGGACGAAGACTTCCAAGGACTTGACCTGGGAGGAGGCCAAGCAGGCCATGAAGTGCCTGATCGAGGGTCAGGCCACGCCGATCCAGGTCGGCGCCTTCCTGGTCGCCATGCGCATGAAGACGGAGTCCGTCACCGAACTGGCCTCCTTCACCGCGGCGGCCCGCCAGTATGTTGCGCCGTTGCCCGTGCCCGAAGGCCTGGCGCTCGTCGATCTCCCGACCTATGCCGGCAAGCAAGACACCTTTCACGCGTCGATTGGAGCGGCGGTGGTGGCGGCCGCCGCAGGCGCGGTCGTGCTCATGCACGGTCATGAAGGAATTCCGCAACGGCCCGGGACGGCTGCTGTCTTGAAGGTGTTGGGAATCCCGACCGAACTCAAGCCGCAGCAGGCGGCGGACGAACTCGTGACGAAAGGGTTCGCGTATCTGGATATTGCGTTCTACCACCCGCCTATCGCGCGGTTCCTCGACCTCAGGACTGAATTGGGACTGCGAAATTTTTTCCATCCTGTCGCCCGCATGCTGAATCCGGCCCGCGCCTCGTCTCAGGTCATCGGGTTGACGCATCCGCCCTACTTCGAAAAGACGGCGGAGGCGCTCCGCATGTTGGGCGCCCGGCGCGCGCTGGTGATCCGCGGCGTGGAAGGCGATCCGGAACTCTCGCTCGCTTCGGTGACGAGGCTGCTGGAATTGCGGGATGAGCGGATCGTGCCCTTGACGCTCCAGTCGAAAGACGTCGGACTGCCGTCGGCTTCCTTCCGCGAGATGGCGGGCTTCCCGGCGGAGCAACGGGAGAAGGAAGCCGAGTTGCTCGCACGGATCGTGCGGAACGAGGTGCGCGGCGGGCCGCGTGATTGGGTGGCGCTCAATGCCGCCATGTTGCTGTATGCGGCGGGCAAAGGCCCGTCGATTTCCTCCTGCCTGCCGACGGCCCAGCGGGCCATCGAGTCGGGAGCGGCGGCGCGGAAATTGACCGAGCTGACCACGGCGAAGGAACCGGTTCATGCCTGAAGGGGATGGAGGAACCTGCGCATGAAACATCTCCGGCAGTTGGAAGATCAGAGCGTCTACATCTTGCGGGAGGCCTACAAGCACTTTGACCATCTGGCCATGCTCTGGTCCATCGGCAAAGATTCCACCGTGTTGTTGTGGCTCGTACGCAAGGCCTTCTTCGGGCACGTGCCGTTCCCGCTCATTCACGTGGACACCAGCTACAAGATTCCGGCCATGATCGAATACCGTGACCGGCTGGTCCGCGAATGGCGGTTGAATCTGGTGGTCGGTCAAAACAAAGAAGCCCTGGCCGCCGGCATGAACCACACGCTGGGCCGGGTCACCTGCTGCACGGCTCTCAAGACCAACGCGCTGAAGCAGCTCATCGAAGAGAAGGGCTATACCGGCATCATCCTGGGCGTGCGCGCGGACGAGGAAGGCACGAGGGCCAAAGAGCGATATTTCTCGCCGCGCGACAAGCACGGCGATTGGGATTTCCGGGACCAGCCGCCCGAGCTGTGGGACCAGTTCAAGACCTCGTTCCCGCCGGGGACGCACGTCCGCATCCACCCGCTGTTGGATTGGACCGAGATCAACATCTGGGAATACATCAAGCTCGAGAACATCCCGTTCATCGATCTCTATCTCGACCGGGGCGACGGAACGCGGTACCGCAGTCTGGGCTGCGCCCCCTGCACGTTCCCGATCAAATCCACCGCCAAGTCGGTCGACGACATCATCGAGGAATTGCGGCACACGACGGTCGCCGAGCGCGCCGGCCGCGCGCAGGACGAGGGGCGCGGGATGGAACTGCTGCGCAAAGAAGGGTACATGTGACGCGAGCAATGCTCCGCGAGACCGGCGAGAAATGCGCGAACCGCGGGAAAGGCGATTCACGCCGGGACCCATTGCTTCCGGGAGCAATGGGTCCCGGCCAGTCTCGCGAGTCCCGCTGGCTGCGCATCAGGATTCCGTAGAGCCATGACGACCAAGACGCAAGCGGCGACTATCACCAAGCCCAACGAAACCATGCAGATCGTGATCGTCGGCCATGTGGATCACGGCAAGTCCACTTTGCTGGGCCGGCTCTACGCCGACACAGGCTCGTTGCCGGAGGGCAAGCTGGAGAAGGTCCAGGCCATCTGCCGCCAGCAGGGCAAGGAATTCGAATACGCCTTTCTCTTCGATGCGTTTCTGGAGGAGCAGGAGCAAGGCATCACGATCGACACGGCCCGCACCTTTTTCAACTGGAACGGCCGGCAGTACATCATTATCGATGCTCCGGGGCACAAGGAATTCCTCAAGAACATGATTTCGGGCGCCGCCCGCGCCGAAGCCGCCTTGCTGTTGATCGACGCCTTCGAAGGGGTGAAAGAGCAGTCCAAAAAACACGGGTACCTGCTCTCGCTGTTAGGAGTCAGGCAGGTCGCCGTGGTCGTCAATAAAATGGACCTGGTCGGCTATCGCCGCGACGTCTTCGACGGGATCGAGAAGGAGTACCGGGACTACCTTGGGCAGTTCAAAGTCGTCCCGCAGCAGGTGATTCCCGTCAGCGCGAAGCTGGGCGACAACATCGTCGCGCGTAGCGGGCACATGCCCTGGTATCAGGGCCCCACCGTGCTCGACACGCTGGGCTTCTTCAGGAAGGAAACCGCGCGCGCCGAACAGCCGCTCCGGTTCCCGGTGCAGGATGTCTATAAATTCGACGTCCGGCGGATCATCGCCGGCCGCATCACCGCCGGACGGCTGAAGGTGGGAGACCGGCTGGTCTTTTCTCCGTCCAACAAGGTCGCCAACGTCAAGACGATCGAGGCCTTCAACATCGAGCCGCCCCCGACCGAAGCACAGGCCGGCCAGTCGGTGGGAATCACGCTGGACGAACAGATTTTCATCGAGCGCGGCGAAATCGCCTCGCATCAGAACGACATTCCGCTGGTCTCCACCGCGTTTCGGGCCAACGTGTTCTGGTTGGGGCGGCCGCTCGAGCGCGGGCGGAAGTACCAGCTTCGCCTGGCCACGCGCGAGGTGGATTGCGAGGTAGCGGCCATCCATCGCATCATCGACACGCAGGACCTCGATCAACGGCAGGGCGGCCGCGCCGTCGAGAAGAACCAGGTCGCCGAGTTGACGCTGCGAACCAAGTGGCCCATCGCCTTCGATCTGTCCGCGTCCTTCGAGGCCACCGGCCGCTTTGTGATCGTCGATCAATACGACATCTCCGGCGGCGGCATCATCACCGAGCTGGTTCACGACGAACAGGAATTTCTGCGGGAGGAGGCCCGCCGGCGCGATTTCGCCTGGGTGAAAGGCGAGGTGAGCGCGGAGGACCGGGCCCAGCAGTATGGACACCGCGCGGCCATCGTTCTGTTGACCGGCGGACGCCATACGGGGAAGTCGTTCCTGGCTCGCAAACTGGAGGCGCTCTTAGTGGCGGAAGGGCGGCATGCGTATCTGCTGGACGGCGAGAACCTCCGGCGAGGCCTGGATGCCGATCTGGCGGAATCGGAAAGATCCGATACGACCGAGATGGCTCGGCGCTACGGCGAAGTCGCCCGGCTGCTGATCGATACGGGCCTGATCGTCGTCTCCACCACGAATCCCTTCGGCGCCGCCTATCGGGACGCGGCGCAAGCCATCAGGACCCTGGTGCATCCGGCTCCCGTGATCGCCGTCCATATGAGCAAGACCGAGGAGGAGCCTCCGCCCAACACCGACCTGCACTTCAGCGGCCCCCAGGACTTCGACGAGGCGGCCCGGCGCATCATCGAAGAACTCAAACGCCGGGGCGTGCTGGCGCACGCGATCGGCAGTAAGCCGACGTTCCAGTACTCGATCTAACTACAACTTGGCGAACCGCCGATAGCGAGCAGCTAAGAGCTCAAGATGGGCAATCATCTTCGTTGTTCACTGGCTTCTCCTGCTGTCAGCTTCTTGCTGTTGGTGGGGACGTTTGACTCTCTAAAAACCCTTGTGTTACCGTTGGCCTTCTATTGAGGGAAAGAAACCTATGCCTGCGGCACAAGAGAAAAACCTCAAATCCATTCTGAGCAAACTCCAATACACCGATGATGCGAAGGTGGTCCAGCAGATCACCGAGCAGATGAAGCAGGTGCAGGCCCGCATGGCCGGCATCAAACACAAAATCGTCGTGATGAGCGGCAAAGGCGGGGTCGGCAAGAGCATGACGACGGTCAACCTGGCCCTGGCGCTGGCGCGTCTGGGGTACCGGGTCGGGCTGTTGGACGTGGACCTCAATGGCCCCTGTGTGCCGCGGATGCTCGGCATGCATGGCCGGTCGCTCATGATTACGCCAGAAGGCGCGGTCCCTCCCGTCGGCCCGCTGGGAGTGAAGGTCGCTTCGATGGATTTCTTCCTCGGCGACGCTTCACCGGTCCGCTGGAAGGGCCCGATGGATTTGAGCCCGGTCTGGCTGGGCGTGATGGAGATGAATGTTATCCGGGAGTTCCTCGCGGACGTCGTGTGGGGCGAGTTGGATTATCTCTTGACCGACCTGCCTCCGGGAGCCGCCGCCGACAAGCCGCCCGTCATGGCCGGGTTCATTCCCGACCTTGCCGGTGCGATCGTGGTCACAACCCCGTCCGAAGTCGCGTCCGATGTCGTGCAGAAGTCGGTCACCTATGCGCGCGACATGGGCATCCGGGTGCTCGGGATGGTGGAGAACATGAGCCGGTACCGTTGTCCGTCCTGCGGAGCCGAACATGAGCTCTTCGAAGGCAACACGGGGGCGATGTGCGAGGCGCTGGATGTCCCGCTCCTCGGCAGAATCCCCTTCGATCGGACGCTGGCCTCGACCTTCGACAAAGGAACGCCGTTGCTGGACGAGAATTATCCGACGATCCAGCGATACCGCGAGATTGCGGAACGGGTCGTGACTCTTGTGGAGTACAAGAAGGTGTTGGCGGAAAGGCTCTAACAATAGGCAAGAGGCACGAAGCAAGTGGTTAAGAAGGATGAGGATCAGAGGGTTTCACCATAACCCCTTAACCCCTTGCCGCTAGCCCCGTGCCCCTCGCCCAGGAGTTGAAGATGAAATTCGTTTGCTTGAACTGCGAAACTTACATGAACTTCGAGAAGGTGGAACAGCCGGCGGAAGGCTCGCTCGGCGTGTTCTTCGGGTGCCCCTCCTGCGGGGCCAAGTTTTCCATGGTGACCAACCCCGGCGAAACGCAGATGGTCAGCTCGCTGGGCGTGAAGTTAGGCGGACGGCCGGCGCCGGCCGAGCCGTTCGAGATGACCCGGAGCACGCTGAAAGAAGAAGCCCTGGCCGGCGCCGGGCAGATGGCGGCCTATCTCAACGAGAAAATTCAAGGCGGGCAACCTGCCGGAACCTCGGCCGGTGCCGGGACGACAAGTCCTGCCAGCCAAGGGAAGCCGGAGACCAAATCGGGCGGGTGCCCGTTTTCGGCGATGGTGGCTCAGATGGGACTCGCTGCGTCGGGAAGCCAGGCGGGGCCCGGTTCGGCGACCTCCGAGTTCACGTGGACTCCGGACGCCAAGGACAAATTGGAGCGCCTCCCGTCGTTCGTCCGCCCGATGGTCCAGAGCAGCGTCGAGGCCTATGCGCGGAAACATGGGTACAAGACCATTACGCTCCAGGTGATGGACGATTCCAAGCACGATTCCATCGGCGTCGCGTGGACGCCGGAGGCCGAAAAGCGGTTGGAAAACATCCCGGACTTCATCAGGCCGATGGCCAAGCGGGAGATCGAACGGCTGGCGAAGGAGCAGGGCGCCTCGACGATCACGGCGCAAATCATGGACGAAGCGAAAGAGAAGTTCATGAAGTTCATGTAAGGCTTAGGCGCGTGGCACGGGGCGCGAGGCGCGAGGCAGAAAAGGGGCTCATCCGGTCATTCGGATGGGCCTTTTTCTTGGTCATCATAGTGTTCAGCGTCTTCGCCGTTCCGGCTGTCGCCCAGATCGGCGGTTCGTCGCACGACGGTGGTCACGGTGCTCTGAACGGACAGCGGCACGACCATGGCGGAACAGCGGCGCCTGGCGTTCCGAAATGGGAAGGCTCGCCGGAGGGAAAGGCCTATTCCGAGTTTAATCATCACTTGGCCGGCGTCTTCGTGATCCTGATCGGACTCAGCGAACTCCGAGAGGCGTTAGCCTTCACGAAGTTCTCGTGGATCAGCTTCCTGTTGCCGGCCGCGATGTCCGCGGCGGGAGGTTTCCTCCTGATCTGGAGCGATCACGAAGCCTGGCCGGTGGGGACGCTCAGCTTCGCCCAAACCTTCTTCGGCGATGACGGGGAACTCATTCAACACAAGACCTACGGCCTGCTGCTCCTGAGCGTGGGGGCGATCGAGCTCTTCCGGCGGCTCGGCCGGATCGCGCATGGCGTCTGGATGGTGCCGCTGCCCGCGTTGGCCATCATCGGTGGACTGATGCTGTTCGGGCATGAGCACGGCGCGCACCCGTCCGCCCACAAGATCGCCGTCCATCACACTATCATGGGAATACTGGCGATCACCGCCGGCTCCTCCAAGCTCGTCTCCGGTTGGCAGAGAGTGCAGGACGGGAGGGACGGTAGGAGTGTCGACCGGGCGGCGGATCGGTCGTCCTGGGAACTGGCCTGGGCCGGCTTGATCTTGCTGATCGGACTGCAATTGTTGATCTACTCGGAGTGATCCTTCCTCCGGCGGAGGCGCACTCGGGCAATGGAAGCGGAACGTTCGCCGAAGTCGAACGTCAACCCCGCTGTCGCGGCCTTCCTTTCGGCGTTATTCCCGGGTCTCGGCCAGTTCTATAACGGGCAGTGGGCCAAAGGCGCCGCATTTTTCTTCGTCGCCCTTCTGCTGGTCGGCGCTCTGCTCAGTTCGGTTGATGTGGATCGCTTCGAGCGGTCGCTGCTGGCCGACGAAGTTCCCTCAAACCTCGGCCTGCTCCTGGTCCTGACCGTTTCCCTGTTGCTGCTCGCGCTCTGGAGCATTGTGGATGCCGTACATATGGCCAGGCGAACACGCTGATTCGACCGGGTTCGCCGCTCCGCTTGCCGGCCGTCCTGTTGCCCGCCCGTTGTCCCGGTCACCGCGTGCGCCAAGTGATCCTGCAGTCGCCTCCCCAGCGTTGACACCCCAGTTGCGTCTGTGTTAGCTCTACCTCACCCAATCACACGGAAAATCATGTCGTACCTGGACCGCTTCGTCGGGGTTCCTGGTCCAGAGGAGGGTCTTATGGGCGGCCATAGTCACTGGGCGACCATCAAACGGCACAAGGCTGCGCAGGACGCGAAGCGCGGCAAGATTTTCACCAGACTGATCCGCGAACTGACCATCGCTGCGCGGCAGGGGGGCGATCCGGAAGGCAACCCGCGACTCCGGCTGGCTATTGCGAAGGCCAAAGACGCCAACATGCCGAACGACACGATCAAAAAGGCCATTCAGCGAGGCACCGGAGAGTTGCCCGGCGTGACCTACGAGGAGTTTACCCTCGAGGGGTACGGCCCGGGGGGCACCGCACTGTTGCTCGAAATCACGTCCGACAACCGGAACCGGACCGTCGCGGAGATCCGCAGCCTGTTGACGAAGAACCACGGCACCATGGCCGAAGCCGGCTCGGTGGCTTGGCAGTTCCAGAAAAAAGGCACGCTCGTGGTGGAGAAAGATAAAGTCGACGAAGACCGGCTGCTCTCCATCGCGCTCGACGCTGGCGCTGAGGACGTGAAAGTCGGCGAGAAGACCTTTGAGGTCATCACCGGCCCGCAGGAGTTCGAGGCGGTCAAGAAGGCCCTGGCCGACGCCAAGATCGAAACCTCGCTGGCCGAAGTGACCTTCGTGCCGCAGAATTACATCAAGCTCGAGGAAAAGTCCGCCGAGCAGATGCTCAAGCTCATGGAAATCCTGGACGAGCACGACGACGTCCAGAAAGTTCACGCCAACTTCGACATCTCGGAAGAAGTCATGGAGAAAGTGGCCACGGCGGGGTAGCGGCTGTGCCCGGCGCCCCGGCTGTGACAATTCGGTCACCTTGTGCCATGAATCGGAGGCCTTCGCCCCTCGCGCGTTACGCGTGACGCGTCACGTGATTCGATGATTGCCTCACTGACGGGACGACTGGCGTTCAAGGCGCCGACACACGTGACGCTCGATGTTCAGGGCGTCGGCTACGAAGTGTTCGTTCCGCTCAGCACGTATTACGCGCTTCCCAACCTGAACGAAGTCACCTCGCTTCACATCCATACGCATCTCCGCGAGGATGCCATCCAGCTCTTCGGATTTCTCGAGCCCGTCGAAAAGGAAGCGTTCGTGCTCCTGACCGGCGTCTCCGGAATCGGTCCTAAACTGGCGCTCGGCGTCCTTTCCGCGTTGGCGGTCCCCGATCTCGTCTCCGCCGTGCAGGCCGGCGATGTGGAGAAACTGGCCACGGTGCCCGGCATCGGGAAGAAGTCGGCCGGCCGGATCGCGCTCGAGCTGAAAGACAAAGTGGAGCGCCTGCATCCCGCCTCGGGCCAGGCCGTCCGTGCGACCTTGGGTCACGCCGATCCGGTCCAGGAAGACGCCTTGTCCGCCTTGGTCAACCTCGGGTATCGGGCCGCGGACGTGAAGGAGGTTCTCAAGCGGGTCCGCAGTCTCCGCGGCAACAGTCTCCCGCTGACAGACTTGATCCGCGAAGCCCTCAAAGAACTGGCAAGGGGGTGAATCAGATGAGGATCGCGCCGGGATTCCAACGATCAGGAAGGCTCGCGCTCGGCCGCGTGTTCGTATGGGGGCTGCTCCTGGGCAGCGTCCTCTGGCCTGTCGGGTCCACGCGGTTCGTCGCTGCCGGAGATGCCTCGGAGCCCAAGAGTATCCGCAAAACTTGCGGCAGTTGCCCCGAGGGCTATGCCACCACCGGCGTCACCACCGCGCCGGAGATGTGCAAGGACGGCGATCCGATCCTCGTCCAGTGTGTGCCCCTGGGCGCCAATATTCTGCCCGTCTGCGGCTCTTGCCCGGAGGGGTATGTGCAGATCGGCAGTTCGTCGGTGCCGGCACAGTGCGGGAACAGGAACGGCGGCCTGCTGAGCCAGTGCCAGTTACAGAACATGGAGCCTCATCTACCCGATCCGACCAAGGGCGGCCTCACCTGTCCGCCGGACTGCGGCTCGCCGCCGCCGCCGGGCCATGGCGCCCTGCCGCCGCCGCCGCAATCTCGTCCGGCTCCTGAAGAGAAGAAACACGACGAAGGGGGCGGGTACTGACTCCATGGGAGAGCGTCTGGTGACCAATCATCATCTGACCGAGGACGAGCGAGGGTTGGAAGCCTCGCTTCGGCCGCACACCCTGGATGAATATGTCGGCCAGGAGCGGATGAAGGAATCCCTCCGCATCTGCATCGAGGCCGCCAAACGCCGGGGGGAAGCGCTGGATCATGCGATCTTCTACGGGCCGCCGGGTCTGGGCAAGACCACCATCGCGCATGTGATCGCCCATGAGATGGGCGTTTCCATCCGCTCGACCTCGGGACTCGTGCTGGCCCACGCGGGAGATCTCGCCGCGATTTTGAGCAACCTGCAGGAACACGACGTGCTGTTCATCGACGAGATCCATCGCTTACCGGCTTCGGTCGAAGAAGCCCTCTACCCGGCCATGGAGGATTTCCAGCTTGATCTGGTCATCGGCCAGGGGCCGTCCACCAGGACGGTCAAGCTGGACCTGCCTCGCTTCACCTTGGTCGGTGCGACGACGCGCGCCGGAGCCCTCACGTCCCCTCTGCGGGACCGGTTCGGGCTGGTGCATCGGTTGGAATTTTACTCACCGGTCGAACTGGAGGCGATCGTCCGTCGTTCGGCCAGCCTTCTCGGCGTGGCTATCGACGCTGAAGGGGCGGCGGAGATCGCCGGCCGCGCGCGCGGCACCCCTCGGATCGTGAACCGCCTGATCAAGCGGGTGAGGGACTATGCCCAGATCAAAGCCGAAGGCCGGATCACCAGGCAGGTTGCGCAGGAAGCGCTCGCATGGTTGGGCGTGGACTCCGCCGGCTTTGACGAAATGGATCGGAAGATTCTTTTGACCGTCATCGAAAAGTTCGGCGGGGGACCGGTGGGAGTCGAATCATTGGCTGCTGCGGTCCAGGAAGACAAGGGAACGTTGGAAGACGTCTACGAGCCCTATCTGATGCAAGCGGGATTTCTTGAGCGCACCGCTCGCGGCCGCCAGGCTACCAGGTTGGCCTTCGAACACTTCAAAAAACCAAAAGATTTACTCTCCTGAGCAGTCGGCCCAACGAATCGCGACGATCATCGGTGGCAGTCGTTTTTCCTTGAATTCACGGGAGCTCGTCGGGAGCACTCCTCCCAAGTGCCTGAATCACCAAGGGTATCCTTGCAAAGCTTCGCTGCCTTCCTGTATCATCCACCACTTGGCTCCATGATTCGCCGTCGCAGACGGGAATCAGCGCACACCTGCCTTATCGTCCCCGATTCGGTCTGGCAATCCAATCGGTGAGCCTGGGGAGCCGAGCAAGGATGGCTGCTGACAAAGACCTGCAGCACTATCGCCGGGAAATCGACCGGATCGACGACGAAATCCTCCGCCTCCTCAACGAGCGGTCCAAGAACGTCATCGAAATCGGCAGGCTGAAGAAACAATCGGATCGTGACGCGAATCTTCACACCCCGGCCCGCGAGGCGGAGATTATCGAGCGGCTGACGCGCCGGAATCCCGGTCCCTTTCCCAACGAGGCGATCCGGCCGGTGTATCGCGAGATCATGTCCGCGTCGCTGTCCCTCGAAGGCCCGCAGAAGGTCGCCTACCTGGGACCGCGTGCGACCTTCACCCACATGGCTTGCATGCAGAAATTTGGCTCGTCGGCCCAGTACATGCCGGTGACCGGCATCAAAGACGTCTTCAACGAAGTGGAGCGGGGCCGGGCGAATTTCGGCGTCGTGCCGATCGAAAACACGACCGAGGGGGTGGTCAACCACACCTTGGATATGTTCATCGATTCCAATCTTCTCATTTACGGCGAGATCCTGCAGGAAGTCTCGCATCACCTCCTCTCCAAAACCGGGTCGATCGAGGACATCAAAAAGATCTATTCCCATCCGCACGCGATCGCCCAATGCCGGAACTGGCTGGAAACCAATCTGTCGCATATCCCGGTTTCGGAAGTCGCCAGCACAGCGCGCGCCGCAGAACTGTGCGTGGACGAACCGGCCGCTGCCGCCATCGCGTCGGAACTTGCCGGGCAACTCTACGGGTTGAAGGTCGTTCGGGACCGGATCGAAGACAACATGAACAATTTCACCCGGTTTTTGATCCTCTCGCAAAAACCGCCGGAGCGGACGGGAAAAGACAAGACGTCGCTGATGCTCTCCGTGAAAGACCGAGTCGGCGCGCTGTATGACCTGTTACGTCCCTTCGCCTCGCACGGGATCAACATGACCAAGATCGAGTCCCGGCCGTCGCGGCGCAAAGCCTGGGAATACATTTTCTTCGTGGACATCGAAGGGCACGTGGAGGAAGACCGGGTCAAAAAAGCCTTGGAAGAGGTCAAAGGGCGCTGCCTCTTTATGAAGATTTTGGGATCGTACCCGTCGCACGCTTAAAGAAGGTCAATCGTCAACCGTTGTTCGTTCCTCGCTGGGGAACGCGAGCGTCCATCCTCCGAAGCGGGCAGGGTGAAGGAGTAACGCGTCACGAACGACGCGAAGGAAACCATGGCGTTGAAAGTCCACCCCGATATCGCCTCGTTGTCGCCGTATGTGCCGGGCAAGCCGGTGGAGGAGTTGCAGCGCGAGCTGGGCCTGCCTCGAGCGATCAAGCTCGCTTCCAACGAGAATCCGATCGGCCCGTCGCCCAAGGCCTTGGCCGTGTTGGGGGAGGCGTCTGCGACATTGAATCGTTATCCCGACGGTGGCGCCTACAAGCTGCGGGGCGCGTTGGCCCAACGATGGAAGGTCACACCCGATCAGATCGTCCTGGGCAACGGATCCGATGAGATTCTCGGCCTGCTGGCGCGGGTCTTTGTGTCCCCCGGAGACGAAGCCGTGATGGCGGACCACACGTTCGTCATCTATAAGATGGAAGTCACCGCCGCCCACGGCGTTCCGGTGGTCGTGCCGCTCACCGATTGGCGACATGACCTGCCCGCGATGGCCGATGCGGTGACGGATCGCACCAGGCTACTGTTCATCTGCAATCCCAACAATCCCACGGGCACGATGGTCGATGCGGCCGAAGTCGAGGCCTTGATGGCGCGGGTGCCGAACCACGTCGTCGTGGTCTTTGACGAGGCCTATTATGAATATGTCCGCAGCCCGGTGTTTCCGGACAGCCTCGCCTATGTGAAACAGCACCGCAACGTCGTGGTCCTGAGGACATTCTCCAAGATCTACGGCCTGGCCGGACTCCGCATCGGCTACGGACTCACGACGCCGGAGATCGCCGGGTATCTCAATCGGGTCCGCCCCCCGTTCAATGCGAACAGTCTGGCTCAGCGGGCTGCGCTGGCCGCGCTCGATGACGAGGAACACGTCGCCAAGAGCCGCGCGATGAACCGGGAGCAGATGGAGGTTGTCCGCGCGGGACTGGTCGCGCTCGGATTCCGGCCTCTGCCGAGTGAGACGAACTTTCTTTATTTCGATGTCGGAAGGGACGGCCGGGGGGTCTTCGAGGCATTGTTGCGGGAAGGGGTGATCGTCCGGCACATGGAAGGGCGGATGTTGCGGGTCACGATCGGCCTGCCGGAGGAAAATCGCGCGTTCTTGACGGCCTTGAAGAAGGTCTTATGCTAAGCCATTTCATGTCAAGGAAGGTGAGAGGACAACCATGATCATCGTACTCAAGCCGGAAGCAACCGAGCGGGAGATCGACCATATTCTGGACCGGCTCCGTGAGCTGGGTCTCAAGTCACACATTTCAACCGGGCAGGAACGCACCATCATCGGGGTCATCGGCGACGATCGCATCCTGCAGAATCAGCCGCTGACCGCCTTGCCCGGCGTGGAGAACGTTCTGCCGATTCTGGCTCCCTGGAAGCTCGTCAGCCGCGAGTTCAAGAAGGACAACACCGTCATCGACGTGAACGGCGTGAAGATCGGCGGCAAGAAACTGGCGATCATGGCCGGCCCTTGCGCCGTGGAACGCCTGGAGTTGACCGTAGGCATCGCTCATGAGGTCAAAGCAGCGGGAGCGAGCATTCTCCGAGGGGGCGCCTACAAGCCGCGCACCTCGCCCTATTCGTTCCAAGGCTTGGGCCGCGAAGGGCTCGATTACCTCCTGGAAGCCAAGAAACAGACCGGCCTGCCGGTTGTCAGTGAGATTCTGGATACCAGAGATATCGAGTTGTTTCTGGAGAAGGCGGACATCATCCAGATCGGCGCCCGGAACATGCAGAACTTCGAGTTGCTCAAGGAGGTCGGCGCCTATGACAAGCCTGTCCTGCTGAAGCGGGGGCTCTCCGCGACGATCAAAGAGTTCCTGTTGTCCGCGGAATACATCATGTCGCGGGGCAACCGGAACGTGATGCTCTGCGAACGCGGGATCCGGACGTTCGAGACCCAATATCGGAACACACTGGACCTGGCGGCGATTCCGACTCTGAAAGAACTGTCCCATCTCCCGGTCATCGTGGACCCCAGCCATGCGACCGGCAAGTGGAACCTGGTCGCGCCGATGTCCAAAGCCGCTATCGCAGCCGGGGCGGACGGATTGCTGATCGAAGTGCATTCCAACCCCGAATGCGCGTTGTGCGACGGCGAGGAATCCATCAAGCCGCCGAAGTTCAAGGAGCTGATGTACGACGTGAAAAAGATCGCGGAGGCGGTCGGCCGCGAGGTGTAAGAAAAGCCGTCAGTCATGCGCGAACTGACCCGCCGAACACGCGGCGTGAAGCGGCGTTTCCCTGCGTGAGGCCGTCTCTCGGACTGAACACTCATGGCCGGATCTGCTCACCGCTACAGACAAGTTGCCATCGTCGGAGTCGGGCTGATCGGTGGCTCACTGGGCATGGTCCTCCGGCGACAGGAATTGGCCGGCTCCGTCGTCGGCATCGGTCGGCGCATCGAGAACTTGAAGACGGCCGTGGAACTCGGCGCCATCGACCGCTATGTCGCCGACCCCAAGGACGGCGTCTGCGACGCGGATCTGGTGGTCCTCGCCACGCCGGTCGATACGTATGAACGGCATTTGAAAGATTGGGCGAATTGCTTGAAGCCGGGCGCGATCGTCACCGACGTGGGCAGCGTGAAAGGCGCGCTGGTCGAGCAGGCGGAGCGCCTCATGCCGGACGGCGTGCGGTTCGTCGGCGCGCATCCCATCGCCGGGAAAGAAAAGACCGGCGTGGCCGCCGGGTCCGCCACGCTCTTCATGGGGGCCCGCTGCATCCTGACGCCGACGAGCCGCACCGATCCGCAGGCGCTGCAAGCGATCAGGGAACTCTGGGAAGCTGCCGGCTCGATCGTCATGTGCATGGACCCGTTCGTGCATGACCGGATCCTGGGAGCGGTCAGCCACTTGCCCCATGTGGCGGCGTTCGCGCTGATCAACGCCTTGACCGAGATTCGCGAGCGGACGACTCCGGATCTGGACCTGTGCAACCATTCGGGAGGCGGTCTGCGGGACACAACCCGCATCGCCGCCAGTTCTCCCGAGATGTGGCGCGATATCTTTCTCAGGAACCGCGACAACATCGTGGCCCTGATCGAGGTCTATGAACGGCACCTGGAAGAACTCAAGCGGCTCATCCAGGCCGGGGACGGTCCGGGGATCGAAAAGGAACTGGAGCGCGCCAAACGCGTGCGGGAGCAGCTCAACTAGGGAAAGTGTGAGGTGATGAGTTCTGAGTTTTCGGAATCGGGCTGTTACGACTCAACACTCAGCACTGTGTAGATTAGAGTACATGGCTTCATTGACCATCACCCCCGGGCGTCCGTTGAGAGGAACCCTGTCGGTGCCCGGGGATAAATCCATCACGCATCGGGCGATCATGCTTTCGGCCCTGGCTGAAGGCGTGAGCACGATCAAAGCCTATTGCCGGGGCGAGGACTGCCTCAACACCGTGCGCGCCTTCCAGGCCCTGGGAGTCCGGATCGACGAATCTCCGGACCAACTCCGCGTGCATGGCAAGGGCCTGTGGGGATTGGCGGAGCCGGACGCACCGATCGACTGCGGCAACTCCGGCACCGGGATCCGACTCTTAACCGGCCTGCTGGCGGGGCAGGATTTCTTCACGGTGTTGACCGGCGACGAATCGATCCGGCGGAGGCCGATGGGGCGCGTCGTCAGGCCCTTGCGGGAGATGGGCGCCACGATCGCCGGCCGCAAAGGCGGAGAATTGGCTCCGCTGGCCGTGACAGGAAGTCGCCTGAAGGCCATCGACTATCGGTCGCCCGTGGCGAGCGCCCAGGTCAAGTCGGCCTTGTTGTTCGCCGCTCTTTTCGCCGAGGGTGTGACCCGCGTGACGGAGCCCCGGCCGTCGCGTGACCACACGGAACGGCTGTTTCAGTATTTCGGCATTCCGCTGGACCGGAGAGGCACGACCGTCGCCCTGGAGGGCCGATCCTCCTTGCGATGGAGCGGGGCGAATGCCCTTGTTGTGCCGGGCGATCTCTCTGCGGCCGCGTTTTTGGTCGTCGGGGCGACGATTGTCCCCGACTCGGACGTGACGCTGGTCGGGATCGGGATCAATCCGACCAGGACGGGCATCCTGGAAATCCTTTCCCGAATGGGAGCGGACATTCAGATCATGAATCGGCGCGAGGAGGCCGGGGAACCGGTGGCGGATCTCCGGGTCACGTCGGCGTCGCTGCGCGGAGTCCGTGTCGGGCCGGAACAGATTCCGCAGACTATCGACGAATTCCCGATTCTGTGTGTCGCCGCCGCGGTCGCGCAAGGCGAAACCGTCATCAGCGGAGCGGAAGAACTGCGGGTGAAAGAAAGCGATCGCATCGCGACCATGGCCATGGAGCTGAGCAGGATGGGCGGGCATATCACTGAGAAGCCGGACGGGATGATCATCCAGGGCCTCGGGCAAGGCGACAGAAACCGCGTGCTCCGCGGCGCGGCCTGCACCAGCCACGGCGACCACCGGGTGGCCATGTCCCTGGCGATCGCCGGACTGGCGGCCAACTCCCCGACGGTCATCGACGACACGGAGTGTATCGAGACGTCTTTTCCGAATTTCGAGCGTAAGATATTGGAATTATTGACAGAACATTGTTGATGACTATAATACACCCGCACCAGGGAGCGGTCGTGAAGCACAGCATGGCCGAGGCCGGTTGATTATCGCGATCGATGGACCGGCAGGAGCCGGAAAGAGCACCGTTGCAAAGCTGTTGGCCGCCCGATTGGGGTATGTGTATCTCGATACGGGAGCGCTCTACCGTGCCGTAGCGTGGAAGGTCAGGATGTCCGGCATCGTGCCCACCGACAGCGCCGCGGTCGCCGCGATCCTTCCGAAAACGCACATTCGAATGGAGTTCGCCCACGGGCAAATGAGAGTCCACGTCGACGACCGTGACGTGACCGGCGAGCTCCGGACGCCGGAGATCAGCGCTGCCGCTTCCGTCGTGTCCGCCATTCCCGCTGTCCGGGAGTGGCTTCTGCCGATTCAGCGAGAAGTCGGCGCCGCAGGCTCAGTGGTGGCCGAGGGACGGGATATCGGCACGAAGGTCTTTCCGGGCGCCGATGTGAAATTCTTTCTCGAGGCGGATGTCGATGTTCGGGCGGCCAGACGGCACCGCGAACTCGTCGGGGCGGGGCACAGGACTCAACTCGAGCAGACCCGTCAGGATTTATCCGGACGGGACGCCCGCGATCGTGCACGAGAGGTGGCGCCGCTGGTTCCCGCCCCGGACGCATTCCGGATCGATACCTCGAAGCTGGACCCCGATCAAGTGGTCGATGAAATGATGTCGGTGATCGCGGCCAAATTGTGAGCGGAATCGTCTATGGGTTGTTGTGGGTTGTGTTCAGAGCGGTCGGCCGCCTCTGTTTCCGGTACCGACCGGTCGGCAGCCAGAACATTCCTCGGACGGGCGGCGTCCTGGTGGCGGCGAATCACGCCAGTTTTCTCGATATCCCGTTGTTGGGGTGCGGCATCCGGCGACGGGTCTGGTTTCTCGGCCGGCACGATCTGTTTCCGATTCCGGTGCTCAACACGATCCTGCAGGCGCTGGGCTGGATTCCGATGCGCCAGGGTCGGCTGGACCGCGAGGCTTTCGGTAAGGCGATCGGGCTCATCAAAGCCGGAAAGGCGGTGGTGATTTTCCCTGAAGGCGGCCGGACGTCTGACGGGCATTTACGTCCCGGGCGGCCGGGTCTTGGCGTCATCGTCGCGCAAACCCGTTGCCCGGTCGTTCCGGCGTATATCAAGGGGACCTACGAGGCCTTGCCGATCGGCGCATGGCGGCCTCGTTTTCGGCCGGTCACCGTCACGTACGGCGAGCCGATCGACTTTTCGGACGGCGTCGAGCCGCCCGCCAGCAAAGCGTTCTATCGTCACGTCAGCCGAACCGTGATGGCGAAGATCGCGGAACTTGGACAGGTGCCTCCGCCGGACAGGTTGCACGAGAATCGGCAGGAAGACCGGGCGCCCGCCGGGCGCCTGGCCACCAGGTCTTACAATGCTGAGTAGGGCTCGGTGCAGTTAACCATCAGCACCCGACCAATGGTCGGAGGATTAGGAAGCGCGCATGGACACGGTTTCGAAGCCCAGTGAAGAGCGGTTGGATCGGACTGCGCTCGCCGCATTGTACGAGGAGACGTTCCGGAACTTCGAGGAAGGCACCATCATCGAAGGGCGGGTCGTGGCGATCAGCAAAGATAAGGTCGTGGTCGACATCGGGTACAAATCGGAAGGCATGATCCCCACCGACCAGTTTTCCAGCGAGGAACTGGCGACCCTGAAAGTCGGCGACCGGCTGCAGGTCTATATCGAGGAGCGCGAAGACGCCGAAGGAAATCTGGTTCTTTCCAAAGAAAAAGCGGACAAGATGAAAATTTGGGAAGAACTGGAACGGCTCTATAAGGAAGAAAAGAGCGTCGAGGGAAAGATCATTTCGCGGATCAAGGGCGGCATGATGGTCGACATCGGCGTCAAGGCGTTCCTGCCCGGCTCGCAGATCGACCTCCATCCGGTGCGTGACTTGGATTCCCTCATCGGGAAGACCTTCCCCCTGAAGATCATCAAAATCAATCACCGGCGCGGGAATGTGGTCGTCTCGCGACGCGTCCTCCTGGAAGAAACGCGGGACAAGAAACGGCAGACCACGCTGTCCACCTTGAAGGAAGGACAACTGATCCAGGGCACGGTCAAAAACATCACCGACTACGGGGCATTCATCGACCTGGGCGGCATCGATGGGTTGCTGCACATTACCGATATGTCATGGGGAAGGGTCGGCCATCCTTCCGAACTCTTCGTCGTCGGCGACAAGGTCGAAGTGACTGTGTTGAAATACGATCGTGAGACCGGACGCATTTCGCTCGGCCTGAAACAGAAATCGGCCGATCCCTGGACCAACGTGGCGGCGAAGTATCCGGTCGGTTCGCGCGTGCGCGGGAAGGTCGTCAGCCTGACGGACTACGGCGCGTTCGTGGAGCTGGAACCGGGCGTGGAGGGCTTGGTGCATGTCTCCGAGATGTCCTGGACGCACGAAGTTCGGCATCCCTCGCGTGTCGTCTCGGTGGGAGACCAGGTCGAAGCGGCCGTGCTCAATGTCGATCCTGCCAACCGCAAGATCTCTCTGGGGATGAAACAGACGGCGCCCAATCCCTGGGACATGGTCGAGGCCAAATATCCTCCGGGCACCCGGATCGAAGGCAAGGTGAAGAGCTTGACCGACTTCGGGGCCTTCATCGGGCTGGAGGAAGGCATCGACGGGCTGATCCACATTTCGGACATGTCCTGGACCAAGCACATCAAGCATCCCTCCGAGCTCTTCAAGAAAGGCCAGAAAGTCGAGGCGGTGGTGCTGAGGATCGACAAGGAAAAAGAGCGCCTTTCGCTCGGTTACAAGCAACTCACCCGAGACCCGTGGGAGCTCGACATTCCCGGTCGATACCGGGTCGGCGATTCCGCTACGGGGAAAGTCACCAAGGTCGCCGATTTCGGCATTTTCGTCGAGCTGGAGGGGGGCGTGGAAGGGCTCATCCATATCAGCGAGGCGGCGCTCGAGCCGCAGACGCGGTTGGAGGACAAATTCAAACTGCAGGATGAGATAACGGCCAAGATCATCAAAGTGGATCGGGACGAGCGGAAGATTGCGCTGAGCCTGCGGGATCACCAACTGGACACCGAACGGAAACAGGTGGACGAGTTCCACGCGACGCAGGGCTCGCTCGACCAGAGCCTGGGCCGGACGGCGAAACAAAGCCGGAAGCGAGGGCAGGCCGAATCCGCTGAAAGTTGACGACGAGTCGCGACGGTCGTGATACGCTCTGTCCGTCAGGGGCCAGCCAGGCCGCCGGTGTAATCGGGAAACGGACCGCGACCTATGACCGATGACGCTGCTGAAAAGCCGACCCCCCGGCGCCGACCCTTGCGGCTGCTCTTCTGGGTGATCGTGATCGGTCTGGGGTTGACCGTCCTGAGCAGCCTTCTCTTCCCCGACCTGGATTTCTCCCTAGAGGACCGGATCGCTCTGATTCGGGTGGAAGGGGTGATCCTGGACGCTCAGCCCACCGTCGGGGAACTCAAGAAATTCGGGGACAGCCCGTCCGTCAAGGCGATAGTCCTGCGTATCGACAGCCCCGGCGGCGGCGTCGTGCCTTCCCAAGAAATCTACGACGCGGTTAAACGGGTGCGGAACAAGAGCAACAAGGCCGTCGTGGCTTCCATGGGGACCGTCGCGGCCTCCGGCGGCTATTACATCGCCTCCGCGACCGATCGGATCATGGCCAACCCCGGTACGCTGACCGGCAGCATCGGCGTGATCATGGAGATGGCCAATTTAGAAGGGCTGTTGAAGAAAATCGGGGTCGAGGGCGTCGTGGTCAAGAGCGGCCGGTTCAAGGACATCGGGTCTCCGCTCCGGAAAATGAGCGACGAAGACCGGCAACTGCTTCAGGCCGTCATGGACGACGTCCACCAGCAGTTCATTCAAGCGGTGGCCGAGGGCCGTTCGCTGGATATCGCGGAGGTCCAACCCTTGGCGGACGGACGGATCTTTACCGGACGCCAGGCCAAGGAGGCGAAACTGGTCGACGAGTTGGGCGATCTGGATGATGCGATCCGGCTTGCCGCCGATCTGGCGGGAATCGAGGGCGAGCCCCGGGTGGTTGAACCCCGGCGCCGGTTCTCGATCCGGGAGCTGCTCGAATCACGGCTGTTCGGCGCTCTTCCGAAGATCGATTGGCAGACCGGGGTCAGCCTGAAATATCTGATGGCGTTCTAGCCAAGACAAGACATCACGCTTCAAGAAGGAGCGCACGTCATGACGAAAGCACAGATCATCGAGCGGGTTTCTGAGCAGGTCACCACGTTGACGAAGCGACAGGCGGAAATCGTAGTGAATACGATCTTCAACAGCATCCGCGACTCGCTCAAGAAAGGAGACAAGACCGAGATTCGAGGATTCGGCAGTTTTCGTCTCCGCGCTCGACGGATGAAAGAGGGACGCAATCCCAAAACCGGCGCCACGGTGGCCGTGCCCGCGAAGAAGGTCCCCTTCTTCAAGGCCGGGAAAGAATTGAAAGAACTGCTCAACAAGTAACCGTTCGAGCGGGAAAGGGAGCGAACCCATGGGATCATTCGAATCACGGGAACCGTCCGTCGCCTCCGACATCCGATGGACTGAGGACGCACTCAAACGCATGGAGCGGGCCCCGGCGTTCCTGCGCGGGATGGTCCGGCGCCTGGCGGAGAAAAAGGCGCGCGAACTGGGTTACGCCGAGATCACGGCGGAGATTCTGGAGCAGTTCAAGAACCAGATGATGGGGCGCATGGGCGGCGAGTCTGGGATGGCAGCCGCCGCCGATCAGATGGCGAAGGGCCGCCTCCCCTGGACCGCCGCGGCCCGGGAACGGTTGGAGGCCGTTCCCGAATTCATGCGTCACATGATCAAGCAGATCGCCGAGGAGATCGCTCAGGAGCGAGGCCATCTCGAGGTCAACGTCGAGCTTTTCGAGAAAGTCGAAGCGTTGGGCGACATCCGGGAAACCGAGGGGCCGCCGATCGAGTGGACGGAGGGAGCGTTGGCCCGCCTTCAGCAGAAGATCAGGGAAGCGCCGCCGATCGCGCTGGATTTTGTGAGCGACATGCTCAAGCGCGACGCGGAGGACTTGGCCCGGGAAAAAGGGTTCAGCCGCATCGACGAGACGACGCTGGTCCAATTGTGGGATTCTCCACAGGAACGGATCGCCTGGACCGATGAAGCGTGGAAGCGGCTTCAGACCTCTCCGGATTTCGTCCGGAGCGGCATCCGCAAGGCGGCCGAGCGCCGGGCGCGCAAGTTGGGACTCAAGGAGATCGATTCCGCCCATCTCACGATGTTCCGAAACCAGGCGATGATGAAAGCGGTGAAGCGGATCCGATCGTTCGGCTACAACGAGCTGACCTTCGATGCGTTCGAGACGGCGCTCCAGAAGACCAAGCGCCTGCAGGGCAACGAACAGGCGGAGAAGCGCTTGCAGGAAATCCGCGAGCACTTCAACGATCCCGCCACCAAGAAACCGGAAGGCGGCACCTTGGGCGCCGAACTGATGCAGCGATTCCGAAAGTATCTCAAAGGAGAAGGCCCCCTCGACGTCTAAGCGGCCCCGTCGCGCCTGCCGCCCCCCTCTCCTCGGTCGACCGGCTCCTGACCGTTCCTGGAAATTTCCTTGCTCACTCCCCGTACTGTCATGTGTACACCTGTCCGGGCGGCTGCGCGGCGCCGCCTCATCATACCGGCTTGAAGGCGGGCTTCCCGCGAGCGTAGAGTAAAGTGTGGTATGCCCGCGTATCGATTCCATATGATGAGAGCGTTGATGGCTGGGTTGTGTTGGGTCTCAGCGGCCGGATGCTCGACGGCGTTGGAGCGAGAGGGACGGTGCCTGGCCAGTCTCAGTCCTGACTTTTTATCGGCCTATCAAGAGATCCGGAGCTTGGAGCACGAATGGCGAGCGGAGGTGCGGGCCAGGCAGGAGGGATGGTTTCACAGGATGAGATCCTCGATGCAATCCAACCCGGGCTCAATCTCCGGCGCATGGTCCGCCGGCGGATTGTATGAGCCTCCCCCGACGGAACGAGAGGAGCGGGCTTACGCCAAATTAGCGGAAGCGAAAGCTCGCCACCGTGACACGATGGCGTGGTACGGTCGGGTCTACGACCGCTTTCGCACGCGGCTGGAGGAAGATCAGCTTCTGTCCGAAACCCGAGCCGTGCTCCTCACGAATCCCGCTATCATTTTCTATCCCATCGTGCGATGGAATATCCGCACGGTCCTGTGGGACGGCATCGATCCGGACGCCGACACGGATACTGTTACCCGCTTCTGTCGGGTCCGCCTAGCCGCTCAGGCTCATGTTGCCGCGGATGACGCCGTGGCTTGGAAGCGTTAGGCTCCCTGTGCGGCGTGACCTTTCTGGCGAAGTCAGGTGCAACCTTTCACACGGGTGTGCGGGACCGGAAAAACTCTGCAGCGTGGGTCAGGCGGGCTCAATGCGCGACGGGCTGCTTCGGCCAGAACTTATGGCGGATCTGCGGCAACGGGACGTTCTCCATGTTCGGGATGTCGTACAGACACCGATCGATGGTCTCCACTTCTTCTTTCGTCAGTTCCAGCACGACTTTCTTCTTCCAGAACTGGTCCAAGGCGGTGTAATCGCTGACCTGCGGTTTTTCGGCCAGGAGGGCTTGCATCTTCTTGAAGCCGGCCGTATCGACACCGGGAATCCGCCCCTTATTCCTGTCGATGCACCATTTCAACACTTCGGCGACCCCGTACATTGTTAATTCGATCTGCACTGTTTCACTCATGGACACCTCCTCGGTGAGAGCGTATTCTAACGCAGGCGTTTTCGATTTTTCAAAGGGCCCGGAGGCCAACTGGTCCGACGGTCCGGCCGGTGCAATCCGCATGACCGCGGCGTCGCTGGTCTGACCTGCGCCGGAATCTCCGTTGCGAACATCGCGGCTCGCTTTGTATACTCCCACCCGTCGTTCTACGCGAGGGCATCTGGCCGATGACACGTCAAGAGTACCCTGGAGCAGCCCGGATCAACGCTATCGGGAACTCTTGGCGATATGCCGAGCTCCTCGGCTGTTCCGGCTCGCTTCTGCTTGTCGGCGGTCTGCTGATTCTCCTCGCTTTCCTGGGAATCAGCGGCTGCTCCAAGAAAGACTCCTATGTCCCGCCCGATCTGTTTTACCTGTTCGCCAGCTATCCGGTGGGGAAAAACCCGACCTCAGTGACTCCGGCCGATTTCAATGGCGACGGGTTTACCGATCTGATGACCACCAACATCGGCGGCAGTACCCTGTCCCTGCTGTTCGGCAACGGCGACGGCACGTTCAAAGATCAGGTTCAGATCAGCGTGTGCAGAGAGCCGCGCGCGTTGGCGGCCAAGGATTTCGATCGGGACGATAGGTTGGACGTTGCGGTTGCCTGCTCCGGCAGCGATCAGGTGGCAATCTATTACGGACGGGCTGGCGGCGCTTTTCAAGAAGGACCTCGGTATGCGGTCCACCGGACGCCCGTGTCCATCGCCAGCGAAGACCTGAACGGCGATCAGAAGCCGGACCTTGTCGTTGCCTTGCGGAACGACAAGATCAAGATCTTTCTCGGAACGGAAGGAGGACAATTCGAAGAGGGGCAGCAATACGAGTACGGCGACACCCCGACAGCGGTCGCGCTCGCCGATCTCAACGGGGACGGACATGTCGATCTGGCGGTCACCAACGGAGGGCCGATGTCCAGCGCCGTCTCTATTTGGATCGGCAATGGAGACGGGACGTTTCGGGATCCCACCGATTATCGAACCGGCAAACGCCCGTTGGGCGTCAGCTTCGCCGACTTCAATAATGACCGCATCCGGGACCTCCTCGTGATCAACGGCGACAAGGACACGTTTACGATCTTTCTCGGAAACGGCAACGCGACATTCCAGAACGGGAAGGACTCCGGAGCCGACGCCGGTCCGAATTTCGGTCTCGCGAAGGACTTCAACGGCGACCATATCCCCGACGTGGCCATCGTGAATCTCCAGTCGAGCAATCTGTCGATTCTTTTCGGCAAAGGCGACGGGACCTTTGAATACCCGCCAAGAAACTATCGTACGAAAGCCGGGCCGTTCGCCCTTGCGGAGTTTCACGTGACAACCAAGGACGAAGAGGAACCGGGTCTGGTGACAGCCGACAACGGCGCCGGCACCGTCTCGATCTTTCTCCATCGGGGCCTGAAGGCGCTGGCGTCGCCGGACCACCGTCAAGGATGAAACGGATATCGGGATAGCCTCATGACCAGCACCGGAAAATCCCGGCCGATTCTTGACAGGGTGGAGAGCCTACGTTAGAGTGGCCTCCGCGCGCAGTCTGGCTTTTCGACCGGCGACCGGTTTCCATCACGCCGATCCAACATCGATCTCCGGTGAGAACGTTTATCTGGTGGTTCAGCATGGGATCGCTGACGACCTTGTCGGTCCTGATGGTGCAAGGGGGAGTGCGAGACCTCCTCTACGGCACGCATCCCGCAAACGGCCCGAGCGCGTACCTTTCATTCGGAGTCACCATCTTGGGCGGCGGGTTGTTGGCCGGCTGCATTGCGCTGATCATGAACCGGCTCCGTTGACACGCGCGCTGCCATTCGTCAGCGGTCAGGTCCCATGCACTGTTTGAAATGCAACGGTTTCATGATGATCGAGCGGCATTACACGCTTATCAACCGACGGTTGTATGCCCGTTGTCTGAACTGCGGCTTTTGGCTCGATCTGGCCGACCTGCTGCGGTTTTTTCATAAAGTTCTTGAGAGCGGGTTCCGCGGCTCCAAAGTGCGGGAATACTACTCGCTGTAGCATTCACTGATCATCGCCGGCAAGAATATCCGCAGGCCGTTGTGACCATGGAGAGCGGAAAAGACGACCGCCACCGCTGGTGGAGAACGAGCGGGCTGGTCTTGTTGCTCGTCGCGTGGTGTTTCGCCCAGTCCGCTTCGGTGGCCGGCGCCGAATCGTATCCCGTGCCCCCGCAACAGGAGCAGTTCGTTCAGACGGTGAAAACGCCGCGCCTATTGCCTTGGCGTCGGATTCCTGCGCACGGCGTCTTGCTCAAGGACCTCAAAACGGGACGGACGCTGTACGAATTCGGAGCCTCGAAGCGTCTGTCGCCGGCGAGTTTGACCAAGATCATGTCGGCGCTGGTCATCCTGGAATACGGCAATCTGGATGATCAAGTCGTCGTCAGCCCTCGGGCCGCGCGCGCCCACAAGATCCGTTTGCGGCTGAAGGCAGGGCAGGTGTTTCGACTGGAAGATCTGCTCAAAGCCATGTTGATCGTGTCGGCCAACGACGCGTGCCTGGCGGCCGTGGAGCACGTGGGTGGAGATGAAGAAAAGTTCGTGCTGCTGATGAACGCCAAGGCGGGCGCGTTGGGCCTGACCGACAGTCATTTCAGTAACGGGTGCGGATTCGATGCGCCTGATCATTACTCCACTGCGGAAGACCTGGCCAAGCTGAGCGAGATCGCCCTTCGGCATCCGGTCTTCAGACAGTTGGTGCGGGTGGAACGGGAGATCATTACACCCATCAACGGGAACCGGCCTTACCTGCTTCGAAATACCAACCGTCTTCTCGGAACCGTGCCCGGCGTCGAGGGAGTGAAGACCGGATTCACGTCGAAAGCTGGTCGGTGCTTGATCGCGAAGGTCTCTCGAGACGGGAGAGATCTCTTGCTGGTGCTGCTCAACGCCAAGCGCCGTTGGAATACCGCGTCACGCCTGATCCGTTTTGGGCTTGACGCGCTCGATGGCGGACCAGATGCACTCCGGTAGCGTCACAGGGGAAATTGCGGAGGCAGCCTTGCATCCTGGTAAGCCAGGATGCGACGGTGTCCGTCCTCGTCAGATTGTACGACCAGCAGCAGCGGGGTCCCAACCTCAACGGCCCTAAGCCGCACGAACTGCTCCGAATCGAACGCGTAGAGGAGCAACAGAAACTCCCCTTCGATTTTCCGCCATTCCTTCCGGCCCGGTGCGGAAACATCCAGACGCATTTCCCAGTCGAGCCAGAGCGCCTGCTCAGCCTCGTCGATCAGCCGGACCCGTCCTTGAATGGTGGTTGGTTCGCGAAAGTCAAGGAGCTTGAGTCGCTCGTCGAACGGTGACCCCTCGGCAGGAGGAACAGGCATCCTTTCTTGCGCGGCGACCGGAGATTGAGCGAGGAGGAAGCCGGCCAGAACAAAGTACGTCCAAAGTGACGACGCGGACAACCAGATCTCCGGAGGAGAGACGTTACCGCGGAAGTGTAAACTCGATATTGACGTCCTTCCCAAGATAATTCACCAAAACCCCTTGTTTTTCGTAGGTCAGGACTGCTCCCATCACGTTTTCATCGCCGTAGTCTTCCTTGCCGAGCAGCTTGCGGATGTCGTCCGGGCTTTCGCTGTTGAGAACGTTTCGAAGGATACCCCGCGTCTTGTAGGCAAAGCGGTTGTTGATGAAAATGAGATCGACCTTCCCGTCGAGCACCCGCACACCCGCCATCGGGCCTGTCGGTTTGCGCTGATCGCGCAGGAGAATAAATGTCGCTTCTTGCTCCGCCACAACACCGGGGATCTTCTCGTTGACTAGAATGTCCACGGCCTTGCTTTCCGGATCGCCCAGCTTGACTCCGAACAGGGAAATGTCGGTGCTGATCACGGCCTTCGGATCCATGACGTCGTTCTTGCTCAGCTCATACGGCTCGGCTTGGAGAGCCGGATTCCACGCGACGGTGAAGGCAACGAGAAAACCGAGCAACACACACTGTCTCTCATTCATCGGGTCCTCCTTGAGTCACCAGGATCACGCTGTAAAGGTAGGGCTGATCTGTACGGAAGGGCGCTCAGAGAATACCACAAACATTTTAACGAACGGCCCTACAACTTGCAAGAACCGAGGTTCACAGGCGTTCCTCGCATCGTAACCGGCTGTGTTGTCGAACGCGCCTCCCCTGCGCAATCCGTCTCTCAGCCGCTAGTGCCCGAGCCGGTCCGTCGAGACGCCACGTCCCTTGATGCGGACAACAATTCATTCACGGTCGCTTGGCAAAGACGGGCGAACTCTCTTGCCGCAAGACTCTGATACCGATTGGTGGGATGAACCAGCCCCACCGAATGCCGCGGTGTCGGGTCGATAAGATCGAGAGTGCGGAGTCGCCGTCTGCGCAGGTGAAGACGCACGTAGAGCTCCGGCAGGATCGTCAAGCCCGTCCCCTCCGCCACCGCTTCGAGAATGCCCTCCGGGGACGTCATCTCAAGAACGACCTGCGGTTCGATGCCAGCCTTGCCGCACTCGGCTTCGATCATTTTGCGTAAACAGTAGTCCACAGGCATCAGGACGAGCGGGAGACCGGCCAACTCCCGCATTCTCAGGCGAGGTTTCCGGAGCGGAAAGCTCGCAGGAGCGACTAATGCAAGCCGTTCATCGAACAAATGCGTCGCTGTCAAGCGATCGCCGGCGGCGGGAAGCAGGCAAATCCCCATATCCAGGCGATTGGCCAACAGTGCGGCCACGATGTCCGACGACGGTTGGGCGTGGACCTGAAGGTGAATACCGGGAAACCGGCGCTTGAAGCGAGCCACGAGCGGAGGAATGAGGTAGGAGTTTACCGTGGACAGCGCGCCCACGACCAGTCGCCCTCGCCTGGCGCCTTGCAGCTCCTGAACCGACTGCGACGCCTGCTCCAGTTCCCTCATCACTCGTTCGGCGTGCTCGCGGAAGATTTCTCCCGCCCGCGTCAGCACGACCTTCCTCCCGAGGCGGTCGAATAGTCGGGCTCCCAACTCCTCTTCCAACGCACGGATCTGAACCGAAAGAGACGGCTGGGAGACATGCACGGTTTCCGCGGCTCGTGAAAAGTTCTGAGCATCGGCGACGGCAAGAAAATATCGCAGGTGCCTGAGCTCCATAGAAAGTTCGCCAGATCGAGGTATAGATCGTTGTTATTCATTTTATTACAAACATATATTGGATTTATAGCTTCCGGATCGCCTAGATTGATCCGTCGACCCGATGCCGCCGCCCGCGGGACGGCGGACTCGTCGGACCAAACAAGGCCCGGTCGCCGTAGCAGCGTCGGGCGTTCATCTGTGGAGGGGAGGGGATGATGCATAGACGGTCGTGGTTCACAGGGGTCCTAGTCAGCGGAATCGTTGTCGTGATGGCGGGATGCGCGGAGGGAACGGGGAGTTCAAGACCGGCCAAGTCGCTTTATGATCGGCTCGGCGGCAAGGAAGCCATTACGGCCGTGGTGGACCAGTTCGTCGCGAACGTGGCGGCAGACGCCCGGATCAACGGGCGGTTTGCCACGACCGACATTCCGAAGCTCAAGCGGCATCTCGTCGACCAAGTCTGCATGGCCACCGGTGGGCCCTGCACCTATACAGGGCGGGACATGAAAACCACGCACGCCGGCATGAAGATCACCAACGCCGACTTCGACGCATTGGTCGAGGATCTGGTCGGCGCCTTGGATAAATTCAATGTGCCGGAACGGGAGCAGAAGGAGCTGCTGGCTCTGCTCGGACCGATGAAGAAAGATATCGTCGAGGTGCCGTAAGAGTCACCGTCGGGGCAGGGCGTCCGGCTCTGCCCCCCTCCCGCCGGGTGAAGGTTAGCCGGGCGCATGGGGGCGAAGCAGCAGTTCAGCCAGCCGCCGGAGGCGTTCGAAATAGGGGCTGACTTCTTCAGTGAGGTCCGGTAAAAGCCCGTTGAGGTCCGCGAGGCAATCCTGCAAGATGTTCACCCGCGGCTTATCCAGCCCCTCCTCACTATCCAAATAGTAGATGACGCAGCCGCTGATCACCGTATCCAACGTCATGAGCTCGCCCTCGTTGGGACTCGACAAACGAGGCCACCCGGCTGACCGGTGCATCTCCCATAAAGAGGCGATCTCGTCATGCTTCATAGAGTCCTCGCACTCGCCTTGCCGGCCGACAGCCACCTCGCCTCAATTCGCGTCTCCCAGCCAGCCCAACGCATCGAGCAGCAGGAGCGCCAGCGCGCAGAGGCCCAAGCCCCAGAATCGATAGTCGATATCTTCTCGAGTGAGGCACCATTCCAGAATCCGGCGACGCCAAGGCTCCGGACCCGTCGCGAGGAACAGGCCTTTGGCGATCATGGCGATCCCGGTAATGACCCAGAGCGGCTGATACCGCAACTCCTTCGTCGAGACGATCAGCACGATCCCGAGACAGGTTGCCAGAGCTTCCCACCGCAGGACGGCGGGAGAAATGGCCAACACTGCCCGGACCCTGGTGATGACATGGCGTGGAGCGAGCAGCAGAGAAAGACCGTCCGCCGCCCAGACTCCGGCGATTGCTGCTAAAACGTACTTCATCACGTGCCCTATCGTCCGTGAGACGTGTCATCTGAAGCGTGCGCCGTATCCCCCTGTCACGCTTCTCGTTCCTTTACGGATAAAGCCCGCGTTGCAAATGCGCCTGGGCCACCTTGTCGATTCCGCTCATCAACGCCGCCATCCGCATCGTGGTTTTCTTTGCCGATGCAAAATGCAACGTGCGATGGAACGCGTTGGTAATGATCTCGTGCAGGCGCTCCTGGATATCCTTGGCTTTCCAGAAGAACCGTTGGGCGTCCTGCACCCACTCGAAATAGGATACGATGACACCCCCGGAATTGGCCAGGATGTCGGGGATAATGAATATCCCCTTGTCGATGAGAATGCGATCGGCTTCAAGCGTGGTGGGCCCGTTGGCTCCCTCGGCCAGAATGCGGCAGCGGAGCTTGGACGCGTTCTTTTCGGTGATTTGCTCGGACAGGGCGGCCGGCACCAGCACCGTGCAATCCAACTGCAGCAGCTCTTCGTTGGTGAGAAAGTCGCCCATCTTGGTGTCCCGAAGGGTCTGCCCGTTGGTCCGATAGCGCCTGAGCAACTCAGGGACATCCAGCCCCTTCGCGTTGTAGAGACCTCCCGAAACGTCGCTTACCGCAACGACTTTGGCGCCGGCCTCCTGCATAATCAGCGCCGTGTTGGAGCCGACATTGCCGAATCCTTGGATGGCGACGGTCGTCTTCTCAATATCCATCTTCAGATGGCGGAGAGCCTCCATGGTTACGTACACGACGCCGCGACCGGTGGCTTCCTCGCGGCCCAGACTACCGCCGATCGAAAGCGGCTTCCCTGTCACGACGCCCTGCACGGCGTAGCCGACCTGTTGGCTGTACGTGTCCATAATCCAAGCCATCACCTGGGCGTCGGTACCGACATCGGGAGCCGGCACGTCTTTGTCAGGACCGATCAAGGGAAAGATCTCCGCGGCATACCGCCGGGTCAATCGCTGCAGCTCGGAGCGCGACAGCTTTTTGGGCGCTACCTTGACGCCGCCCTTCGCGCCGCCGTAGGGAAGCCCGGCCAGGGCACATTTCCAGGTCATCCACATGGCTAACGCCGCGACCTCGCCGAGGTTCACATCGGGGTGATAGCGAATTCCGCCCTTCGAGGGGCCTCGCGAGGAATCATGTTGCACGCGATAGCCGGTGAACACTTCCACAGTCCCGTTATCCATCCGGACGGGGATGCTGACGATTAGGGACCGTTGCGGCAGTTTCAACCGTTGTCGCAGATTGGGGTCCAGATTCAGCGCTTCGGCGGCCTGGTCGAACTGGGCGACGGCTAAACGATAGGTTGGGGTATCAAGCTCATTCATAGATGGCCTAATCGCCTTCATGGCATCACTCACCCGGGACCTCCTTTGCTAAGCGCCCTCCGGGCTGCTCGACTTTACCACCAGAGTTCAGTCCAAGTCCGACACGCGCGGATCTGGCGTCCCATGCGCATCGACGCCGATGAGGACCTCGTCCCATTGGATATCGAACACCTCGGCGAAGAAGGCGCTGATCCGGCGCCTGACGTCCACCATGTTCACCGGACACCCGAGCCATGCGGCCATCGAAGTGACGGCGCAGTCCTCGATGCCGCAAGGGACAATCCATTTGAACGGGGTCGTATCCACTGTCACATTGAGCGAGAACCCGTGCATGGTCACGCCCCGGGCGATCCGGACACCCATCGCCGCAATCTTTGCGGGCTGGTCGTGTCCGACCCAGACCCCTGGCAATTTCTCGAAGCGCCGCCCTTGAATACCCCATTCTGCCAAAGTCCTGATGACCACCTCCTCTAAAAGTCTCATGTAGGCTCTGGGCCCCGGACAGTAGCGAGTAAGTCGCAGAATGGGATAGCCGACGAGTTGTCCCGGTCCATGATAGGTCACCGATCCGCCCCGCTCGACCTGATGCACGGAGCAACCGAGGGCGCGCAGGACCATCTCATCGCCACCCCAGTGCTCGAGCTTTGTGCTGCGTCCGAGCGTAAAGACCGGTTGGTGCTCCAGCAGGAGCAGCGTGTCGGGGCGGAGATTCCGCGCCAGCTCCTCGACCAACGTCTTCTGGAGTTCCCACGCCGTTTCGTAGGCGAGCACATCGTGTTGGATCAGGACGCCGGAGCGTTTCATCGTCGTCGCCTCTCTCGATCCACAACTGTGGCGGGCGGGTCTCGCCAGAGTGAGAATCCGCTCGTTACTGGGCCGCCTTCAAAAACGGCGCACGGGGCAATGTGGCGACAAACTGACCGTTTTTCCCATAGACCGTCAGCTGAGCCGGTTCCCGCTCGCCGGGACGGAGGAACACGTGCCAGAAATCGCCCATGTTGTAGATCTGATGATTGTCCACAGCGGTGATCACATCGCCCGAGTGCAATCCGGCTTGGCCGCCGGCCTTGGACGGATCGACCTGCACCGCCAGAATGCCTCGGTCGACGTCCAAATTGAAGCTGGCCGCGATGCTGGGCGTGATCGTGACGGGAACGAATCCGAGGTCCGGGCGAAAGACGGAGCCGCGGACCAGCATCGATTGAATGTGCGGGTAGGCGGCTTCCATCGAAATGGCATAGCTGATGGCTTGGGCCGAAGGCGCAACCGCGACATTGATCCCGACGACCTGGCCGGAGAGGTCGACCAGCGGGCCGCCGCTGTTGCCCGGATTGATCGCCGCATCGGTTTGGATCAGGTCGTAGAGAGTCTCGCCGTTGGGCGCCAACACCGATCGGTCCAGAGCGCTGACCACGCCCACAGTGACCGATGACCCGCCTTTCAAGGCCAGGGGGTTGCCGATCGCCACCACCGTCTCGCCGATCTCCAGCGACAAGGATTGGCTTAACTGCGCCGGGACCAGATCCGCGGCGGCGATTTTGACTAAAGCCAAATCCAGCAGAAAATCTCGCGCTACGACGCGGCCTGGCGTGAGTCGCCCGGTCGGCAACCCGACCACGAGACTCTTGACGCCTTCGACCAGATGGTTGTTGGTCAGGATATATCCCCCGGCATCGATGATGATGCCCGAACCCGAGCCGGAGGAGGGAGAATGTTGCGACGGATTCGGCGGGACCCCCCGTGTGAGAATCGTGACGACCGAAGGTCGAACCTTTGCCACGACGACCGGCACGGGAAAGGTCTTTTTTGCGCTCGGCAGGTCCGTTCCCTGCTGCGCTAGAACCTGACCGGATGTCGCCACGAGAAGACTGAGACAACACGCCATGAACGGAAGTCCTGAGGCTCTCACGGCCATCTTCAGCCTCGCCCGCAGGGAAAACCGATCTCTATTCTCTCATAAGTCGAGCGAAGTCGAAAGCAGTCTCCAGGAGCCTTCGGCTCACCATGCAGGATGAACATTCGGGTGGCGGCGATCTGGGTGCTACGAGCAACGGGTACCGGGCTGGTCAGTGATAGGACCCGCATTTTCCGGACAGGCCCTGCCCAAAACAAAGCGGGCGAGGCTTGAGCCTCGCCCGCATCAATGCCGTTTCGATTATGACCGTCAGCGAATTGCCGCGAACATCTGCTTGATCTCTGGCGCCTTCAGTTTCTTCAGCGCCTTGGCCTCAATCTGCCGGATCCGTTCGCGAGTGACGGAGAGACTCTGGCCTACCTGTTCCAATGTCCGGGGTTCATCCTGACCGATCCCGAAACGCAACCGAATGACGGTTTGTTCTCTCGGTGTCAGGGTGCCCAGGATTCGGTCCAATTCTCGGGTCAGCTCCGTCCGATGAACATGGGCATCGGGCGGCACGGCCTGAAGATCGGGCAAGAGTTCGCCGAACTGGGTCTCACCGTCCCCCACCGGGTTCTCCAGGGCAATGGGTTCCTGGAACGCCTGCATCGTCTCATGCAGCTTATCCGGGCGAGCGCCGAGCGCCTGGGCCAACTCTTCAATCCGAGGCGGACGCCCCAGTTGCTGAACGAGCCGTCTCGACACCCGCAACATGCGGTTCGATGCTTCGGTCTGATGGACCGGAATCCGAATCGTCCGCGATTGGTCCGCCAGGGCTCTGGTGATCCCCTGCCTGATCCACCACGTTGCGTAGGTGCTGAACTTGAACCCCTTGCGATATTCGTACCGTTCGGCCGCTTTCATGAGGCCGATGTTGCCTTCCTGCACCAAGTCAAGGAGGCTCAAGCCGCGCCCCGTATAATGCTTGGCCACGTCGACGACGAGGCGTAGGTTGCAGCGGACCAGCTCGTCTTTCGCGCTCTCGAGGACGGCCCGCGCTTCGCGGACCTGCAACCGAAGATCTTTCAAGCGCCGAAAGTTCGACGCTGCCTGTCTGCCCGGACCCTTGGCGTACTCGCATAGGATCGTCAAGCTTGCCTCAGCCCGGTCGAGCGCAGTCGCAGAAAGACCGCTCAACCGACGCACGACCTGCAGCGTCCGCGTCGCCTGCACGATCTTCTCCGCCTTACGCATGCGGGAAGCCACCTTCACCGCGGTGCGGAGCGCCGTCCGAACGACCCTGGTTCCCTGGTCGATCCGTTTCGCGAGGGCAATCTCTTCTTCACGGGTCAGCAGTGGACGCTCGCCAAACGAACGGAAGTACAGGGACTCCAACACCATCGGTCCTTCAAGACGGACGTTCGATTCGGGTTCCCCGGAAACTTCCGGAGACTTCGCCGCGCCGCCAGTATCCTGCTCGATCATTTCCAACAGGTCGCTGGCTTCCGAATCGTCCGTCTCAAGCTCCAAGTTCGAGGCGGTGGAAGCGGGCCGATCATCTTCGAAAACTGTCTCGTCTCGTTCGTCCTTCATAGGTCACCTATGAGTGCACATGAAATGAGTGACGGATTGTGTGAGGCGAATGCTCGAACAGAATAGTCACTCAGCGCTCTACTCTATTAGAGGCGAGGGGGTTGGAAAGGATTCGGTCTAAAACGCCCCTGCTGTTCCCGGTTTCACCTCCCTCTCTTGATTGAAACTACGGGTGAAAGGGCGCGTCGGATGCATGGGCCTAGCGCGCAGGGAGACCGAACGGGGCAGGAGAATAGGACGAATGGCCGACGGAAGGCCGTAAGCCATTGCTTTTTATAGCGGTACGGTCACTTACCGGTTTTCCAATCTCTTGATGAAGGGAGCCAGAATGTCGATAGGAATCGGAAAAATGGTGGTCGAATTCTTCTCGGCGCCCACCTCAACCAGCGTCTGCAGATAACGGAGCTGAAGGGCCGCCGGGTTCTGGCTGATGACGTTGGCCGCTTCGGCCAACCGCTGGGCCGCTTGAAATTCGCCTTCGGCGTGGATCACCTTGGCGCGTCGTTCGCGCTCGGCTTCGGCTTGACGGGCGATGGCCCGCTGCATTTCCTGGGGCAGATCCACGTTCTTGACCTCGACGGCTGTGACCTTCACGCCCCACGGCTCGGTCTGCTGATCGATGATCCGCTGCAGTTCCGCGTTGATCTCTTCTCGTTTGGCCAATAGATCGTCCAACTGGCTTTGCCCGAGCACGCTGCGGAGCGTCGTTTGGGCCATCATGGAAGTGGCATACAGATAATCCTCCACTTCGACGATGGCCCGCTGCTGATCCACAACGCGAAAATAGATCACCGCGTTCACTTTCACCGTGACGTTGTCTCTGGTGATCACGTCCTGAGGGGGCACATCCATCGCCACGGTCCGCAGGCTCACGCGGACCAACTTATCGATGAAGGGAATGATGATGACGACTCCGGGTCCGTTGCCGCCGACGATCCCGCGCGCCAAGCGTCCCCATCGAAAAATCACCGCCCGCTCGTATTCCCGGAGGACGTTGAAGCCCATCAGGACGAGGATCACGACGAGCACCAGTAGGCCGAACGGACTGAACAGCAGATTCATCTCATGCCTCTTTCTTTGGGCTAACCGGTTTGACGTACAGCTTCAAGCCCTCTACGCGCGTGACTTCCGCCTGGTCGCCGGGCTGAAGCGGCTGTTCACTGACCGCTTCCCAGAGTTCCCCGTGGACGGACAATTGCCCTCGCGGCGCGAGCGCCGTCTTGGCCACCCCGATCAAGCCGACCATGCCTTCGCGGCCGGTCAGCGGCCGCGGCTTCAAGGCCCTGAGCCCCATCCCGACGATGAACAACGTGAAGAAGGCCGCCATGGCGACGACCGGAAGAATCACGGACCAGGAGATCTGGAGGAACGGCGCTTCGGCCTTCACCAGCATGAGGGATCCGAGAATCATGGAGATCACGCCGCCGATAGCCAGCAGGCCGAAGCTGGTGACGGTCGCCTCCAAAATGAAAAACACGATGCCCAGCAGGATCAATAACACGCCGGCATAGTTCACCGGTAATGATTGGAACGAGTAAAACGCCAGGATGAGACTGATCGCGCCGACAATCCCCGGCAAGATCGCCCCCGGATTGTACAGTTCGGCCAGGAGGCCGATGGTGCCGATGGTCATCAACAGATAGGCGATGTTGGGATCGCTGAGGGCCTTCAGCATCTCCAGTCGCCATCCCATGGGAAACTCAACGACCGCCGCATCCTTCGTCCGCAGAACGACGGTCCCGCTTCCGAGATTCACCGGTCTGCCGTCCAACTCCCTGAGCAGGGTCGGCACATCGTCCGCGATCAGGTCGACGATCTTGAGCTTCACCGCTTCCTTTTCGGTTACCGACACGCTCTTGCGCACCGCATCCTCGGCCCACGCGGCATTCCGGCCGCGCTGTTCAGCGATGGACTTGATGTACGCGACCGAGTCGTTCTCGACTTTCTCCTTCATTGTCTTGTCCATTTCGCCGCCGCCCATCGCCACCGGATGGGCCGCCCCGATATTGGTGCCGGGCGCCATCGCCGCGATATGGGCCGCCATCGTGATGAAGACGCCGGCCGACGCCGCCCGGCCGCCGGACGGAGCCACATAGACGATGATGGGAACCGGCGACCCGGTGAAGTCCTTGATGATGACGCGCATCGAGGTGTCGAGCCCGCCCGGCGTGTCCAGTCGCACGACCAGCGCCGAGGCGCTCTGCGCCTGCGCGAAGGCGATGGCGTCATGCACGTATTCGGCGGCGACCGGATTGATCACGCCTTCGTACGTCGCCAGGACCACCGTCGTCTCGGCCCGGGCTGCGGAGGTCCATAAAACCAGGGCGCACAGAACGAGAGCCGCTCGACTGAACGAGCGTGCACAGAGAGCGGGAGAAGTCCGAGGATGGCATCCCGCACGGTTCATCGAGAAATCCCTCGCACGATGCGGAGGACAGGCGATTCGGTTCCCGACCATTCAGTAGGAATGAGCACGAATGTAGCTGGATGATACGGCCCACCCGATACCCTGTCAAGGAACGACGCTGGCGGCGGTTCGGTTGCAAAGCCCCGACCAGTCTCCTAGAATGAGCCCGCCATGACACGGTTGCAAGACGGCGAGCGCATTCATCTCGTCGACAAGAAGGGCCGGCATTACACGCTGACGCTGAAGGCGGGGGCCACCTTTCAGCACAGCGGCGAGACGATCCCGCACGACGTTCTGATCGGGAGGCCGGACGGCAGTCTCGTCATGCTCTCCCGCGGCACACGCATGATCGCCCTGCGTCCCACGATCGGCGAATATGTCTTGAAGATGCCGCGGGGCGCCCAGGTCATCTATCCCAAAGATCTCGCGATCATCACGATGTGGGCCGACATCCATCCGGGCGCGAAGGTCTTCGAAGCCGGAACCGGTTCCGGCGCGTTGACGATGGCGCTGCTGCGCGCCGTGGGCCCGCGAGGGTCGGTGGTGAGTTACGAGGCCCGCGAGGATTTCGCCCGCACCGCCGTCGGGAACATCGAACGGTATCTCGGCGCGACCCCGAATCTCGCGATCGCCCGAGCCAACGCCTACGACGGCATCGAGCTTCCGGCCGGAGGCGACCTCTTCGATCGGGTCGTGCTCGATCTGCCTGAACCCTGGCGGGTCGTCCCCCACGCCGCGAGGGTCTTACGCTCGGGCGGCATCTATCTGAGTTTCGTCCCCACTGTGCCGCAGGTCATGCAGACCGTCGATGCCCTGGAACGAGCCGGCGGCTTCGGCTTGATCCAGACGTTTGAAACGTTGCTGCGGACGTGGTCCGTTCAAGGGCGAAGCGTCCGCCCAGATCATCGGATGGTGGCCCATTCGGGGTTCATCACGGTCGCGCGCAGGGTCGAGCCGGGGCTCTGGACGGATCGACCGTGCGGAACTGCCGATTCGCTCGGCGACCGGAGCGGGGCCGACCGAACGGACGTGGACGAGGAAAATCGGTGAGCAGACTGAACGGAAAGGTGGCGCTGATCACGGGCGGGAACGCCGGCATCGGCGAAGCGATCGCGAAGTTGTTCGCCCGGGAAAGCGCCGCGGTCGTCATCACGGGCCGGCGCAAGGATCAGTTGGAGCGGGTGGCCGGCGAGATCAAGCGCCAAGGAGGCCGGGCGCTGACGATGGCCGGATCGGTGACCGATGAAACGCACGTGCGGGAAGCGGTCGCACAAACGGTCCGGACGTTCGGCAGGCTGGACATCCTGATCAACAACGCCGGCACCGGGGACTTCGGGAAGAAGATTCACGAGATGGACGACGCCACCTGGCTGCGGGTGCTCGACGTCAACATCACCGGCGTCTTCCGCATGACCCGGGCGGCGATCCCCGAAATGCTGAAAGCCGGCGGCGGCGTGGTCATCAATATTTCTTCGATCGCCAGTCTGGTCGGCATTCCCCTGCTGCCCGCATACGCGGCCTCCAAGGGAGCGCTGGATGCCCTCACCCGCGCGATCGCCGTGGATTACGCCGCGCAAGGGATTCGCTGCAACGTGGTCAATCCCGGACTCATTGAGACGCCGATGGCCGAGAGCCTGCTGAGCAATCCGGCGCAGACGGCCGAAGTGCTGAGTCATTACCCCATCGCGCGTCCCGGCAAACCCGAGGAAGTCGCGAAGATGGTGCTCTATCTCGCGTCCGATGACGCTTCCTGGGTCACCGGCAGCACGTTCACGATCGACGGCGGCATGACCGCGCATTGAAAGAAAGGCTCATGAACACAACCGGAAAGAAGGGTGCAGCTATGACCGCGTGGCTCACCTGCGCCTTGTGGATCGTCGTCGTGACCGCAGTCACGATCCCGGTTCCGGTTCAGGGGGGAACCGACTTCGTCGGTACCGTACTGTCGGTCGATCCCGGAGCGGGGAAGTTTGCGGTGAAGAAGGCGGATAGCGGGACCCGGTTCACCTTTGTCGTCAACGACAAGACCGTGTTCGAAGGCGGAAACCTCAAGGGCCTGAAGGACTTAAAGAAAAGCGACCAGGTCACCGTGACGTATCAGGTTGCGGGGAGCCAGTACATCGCTCTGAAGGTGGTGGCGAAGGAAAAATGAAGTGGTCACCGGTCGGTAAGCCGCAAGCCGCAAGGCGAGAGCTGACGGCTGCCCGCCGAGAAAGTCCTTGGTATGGAAATCAACGCTCAGACCAAGCTCTGCGGGGTCATCGGAAACCCGGTCGAGCATTCCTTGTCCCCCGCCATCCATAACGCGGCTTTTCAAAAGCTCGGCTTGAACTTCGTGTATCTGGCCTTTCCAGTGGAGAATATCGCTGACGCCGTTCGCGGTATCCGGGCGCTGGGAAATGCGCGCGGCTTCAGCGTGACCATCCCGCACAAAGTCTCCGCCATCCGGTTTCTCGACGAGGTGGAGCCGACGGCCCGCCACATCGGCGCCATCAACACCATCGTGGTGGATGACGGGAAACTGACCGGCTACAACACGGACGCTTCTGGAGCCCTGCGAGCACTGCGGGACAATGGTATCGAACTGAAAGGACGGCGGGTGGCGATGCTGGGGTCGGGCGGCGCTGCGCGCGCTATCGCCTTTGCGCTGGCAGCGGACTCAGCCGTTGCGGAACTGTTCATCCTGGGAATCGATGAAGTCGAGCGACAGGGTCTCGTTCGCGACCTCCAGGCCAAGACCTCGCTCCGCGTACACCAGGCGGTCTTGAGCGAAGACGCCCTCCGTCGCCTCTTGCCGGACGCGCAGGTCCTGATTCACTGCACACCGGTCGGGATGCATCCCAAGATTCGGGAAACCTGTGTTCCGGCCGGGCTACTTCATGCCCGTCTCGCCGTCATGGACATCGTGTACAACCCCCAGGAGACGCGTCTGCTCAAGGACGCCAAGGCAGCCGGCTGTCGAACGATCCGCGGTCTGGAGATGTTCCTCAACCAAGCCGCCGCGCAATTCGAACTCTGGACGAACCAACCAGCCCCGATCGACGTGATGCGGGCCGTGCTGGAATCCCGCTTCTCATGAATATCGTTCTCATTGGATATCGCGGCACCGGCAAGAGCACGGTGGGGAAAATTCTGGCGACAAGGCTGGGACGGGAGTTGGTCTCGACGGACGCCGAGGTCGTCAAGCGGGTCAAGCTGGCGATCCCCGAGATCGTGCAACGGTTCGGCTGGGAACATTTTCGAGACCTGGAGTCGGAGGTCTGCCGGGACCTGTGGGGGAAGGACGACTTGATCATCGACACCGGCGGCGGCGCCATCCTCCGTCAACAGAACGTGGATGTCCTCAAAAAGAACGGGACGCTGTTCTGGCTGACCGCGGAGGTGCCGACCATCGCCCGGCGCATAGGCGGGGATCCACAACGTCCCTCCCTGACCGGCACCAAGTCCTTTACGGAGGAAATACAGGAGGTGCTGGAACAGCGCCTGCCGAAGTACCAAGCCGCCGCAGACCATGTGATCGCGACGGAAGGACGAACGGTCGAAGAGGTCGTCGCCAGCATCCTCGCCAGGGTGTAAGGCCCCGCCGGGAGAGGCCGGCTTGTTGATCTGTTTGTAGGCCCGTGCTATGCTTTTTGCTGCAATTCATCGCTGCGGGGCCGAGTGATGGAGAGCGAAGCGGAGTGGCCCTGATTCGATGTTGCCTTGCGAGAGGAAGTTGGCCGGACAGCGTGAGTGACCGGACGGTGCAGTTGCATTGGCGCCAGGAAGTCTCTCCCTCCCTCCTCCATTCTTCCCAAGACAATGTCAACAGTAGTGACGGAGGTCGCTATGGGGAACAAATTGTATGTCGGAAGTTTACCCTACTCGACGACTGAGCAACAGCTGGCGGAGTTGTTCTCCCAGCATGGAACCGTCCAATCCGCGAAAGTGATCACGGATCGATACACCGGACAGTCCCGAGGATTCGGGTTCGTGGAAATGTCCACGCCGGAAGAGGCCCAGAAAGCCATTGCGGCGCTGAATGGAAGCCAATTGGGCGGTCGGACGCTCGTCGTGAACGAAGCCAGACCGCAGGAGAAGCGCCCCTACGGCGGCGGCAATCCCGGCGGCGGGGGCGGAGACCGGGATCGTTGGTAAAGATCGGCTCTTTGAAGGCTGCAAGCCCGCGACGGAGTAAAAAGGGCCTGCCGGAATCGGCGGCCCTTTTTTATTGGGCACTGATCGCAGCCCTATCGCGGCGGAACCCCGCGCCTTGACAAGGTCGGGCCGAAGTGATTCACTCACGCTTCGTGCGCCCGTAGCTCAGTTGGATAGAGCGTCGGGCTTCGAACCCGCAGGTCGCAGGTTCAAGTCCTGCCGGGCGCACCATCACAAGAGCCGGGGGAGTGTTTGCTGTGGCTCGAGCCGTCCCGCCGACCATCGTGCGACTCCTTCTCGGCTTTGCGCTCTTCCTGAGCGCGTGTAGCGACCAGTATACCGTCTTCCACAGTCAGACCGGTCTCCCGATCCTGCTGATCAAGCGCGCGTATACCTATGGCGGCTGCATTGAGACCATGCGGGCGGAAGCCGCCCGCTTGGGGGTGACCTTCCGTTATGTCCATGTCAAGGGCTCATGGCCCGGCCAAACGCTCCTCTGGCCTTTCGATCCGGGCTATGCCTGTGAGGCGGCGATCGGTCCTGAGCGGCCTCCGTCCGGCGCGTATGCGGACAGTTCCCCCCTTCCGATGTGATGTCACGTTCCGGACTGATGAGCCGTCTATCCGTTACGCGCACCCCGTCCAGGAGAGTCCAGTCTCTCGCGCATTCCAGGGCTTAAGCTGATGAGGACAAGGTCGGCCTGGGTGAGCGCTAAGGGCTCGGAAGCCTCAAGCTCTCTCGCGCACCCCGGCTTCCTGGGTCTCGGGGAACTGAGCGACGACGAGTTCCAGCGGTTTGTCCAAATCGTGCGCGCTCGCCCATCTTCGCATAGCTCAGTCCCTTCTTCATGAAACCTGCGGCTGCCAGTTTCGGATGGAGCGGCGTATCCGAGAAGGTACGCGCCTCTTCCGCCGATTGCAACGGACTCGCTGCGTTCCGCCCTCAATTGAAGGCTTCAGGTGAAGGCTTGACGATGACGGAGGGCTTCAGTACAGTGATGGACCGAGCCGTAGGAATTGGTTGTCGCTTCGGAGGAACTCAGAGTGACCCCGCCTCGACCGTCTGTGCCCTTCGCGGCACAGGCCGTGCCGTTTGATGAATTTCTCGCGACCGGAAAGCTTCCCGAGGGCCTGATCACGAGCGAATACGTGGCGCAGCAGTTCGTCGAGCGGCTGGTGCATTATGTCCTCAGCGTTCCTGCCGGCAGCTACACCATGGCCCAACTGGGGAAGTTGTTGGAACAATTAGATCCCCGGTACCAAGTCTTCTTTTTCAAGCGTCTGAAGGAGACCAGCCCCGACAGCCTGAAGGATTTCGCTCCCCTCTACTACGGATTTATGAACGAATTCCACTCCTTGCTGTTCACGTAACCGCGCAAAATACCGCTTGTCGTCGCTCCGTTCTCATGTATAATGAGGTATATTTTTGACACGAGGAGAAGTATGAATCCGACGCTTCAACGAGCTGTGACCAGTTTTTACAATCTGGTATATGAGGCGCAGACCTTTGCCACCACCATGGCGAGAATCGACACCGCCGAACAGGAACACTATGCGGGCCGGATCGAAGGCCTGAACTGGGTTCTTGACCGGTGCCAGGAACTCGAGGACATGGACGCCAACCTGACGCCCTCTTCCCTGCAACGGGTACTGACCGACGTCAAATCCGACCTGGATCATGAACTGTCGGTGCAGCGCCGCGAGAAAGGCCGACGGGCGGACGGACGTGAGGAGGCGCTCACCTTCGTGGCAGATTATCTGTCCAGCCTCATTACCGCGACCGAGATCGAATCCGCCAAGAGTTCGGTGTAACCTTCGCCAACGTGCCGCTCGGTTCCTTGACCGCGCCTTATTTTTCAGGGGCGGTGGGGTAGAGGTGTCGTCGGCCGATCGGCGGAAGGTCGTGCCTGTCGAGCGGCAATCTGCAGGACTTCGAAGCGGTGACGGACGTGTTGTTCAACCGTCACCCAGGAGAGTCCTGGCCGCGGCATACCGACAAGTCGACGCGGAGGGTACGGTATGGGTTCAGGATTCTTGGCCAAGAATCCCATGACGCGAGAGTGGATCATCTTCGCGATTTGTCTGGGCCTTGGAGGGCACATCGCGTTGGGTGTGGTGCTGCATGCGCCGGAACTCTGGCCATGGAGCCATGCCGGATTCTATGGTCTGCTCATGGGCCTTGCCGTGTACGTCGTGGTCCAGTTCAGCCGTTCCGTTTGGTGGCTCTATCGAGGCCGCCAGAAAGTCTCGGAAAAAGGCCGGCCGCCTTGGCCCGCCCAATAACACGCTCGGCGGGCAAGGGCGCTTCACATATTGACCTTGATCCAACGCGCCGCATAAGATTCGGCTATGTCGAGCACGCACAGCAGACCCGGGACTGGCCGGCCTGCCGCGCCGGCCGGACGGGCGGGAGCGCCGTACGGAACGAAGGGCGCAACTGGCCCGATCGACCAATACGGGTCCTTTCAAGCTTCGCTGCTTTACTGCCCCCATTGCCATCAGGCGACTCCTACGCGCGAGCGCCTGCTGCTGGTGTTGCCGTCCGGAAACCTCTACGAGTATCTCTGCACCCGGTGCGGCACGTCGACCGGGTCGAAAACCGACAACCAGCGCGTCGAGACAGAGCTCTTCCGCCCGTGACCTCCGCTTCGACCGATCCCAGCACGTGCTGGTCGGTACCCCTTTCGCCATCTACGAATCCCTGGAGTCATGAAACAGCCATCATGGGCTCACCCTGATCGATCAGTGGCAACGGGCAGAGCAACGGGTACCGGGAGCAACAGGTGCCGCGAAAATCCCCCACTCGTTTATTCTCCTTCACGAGGGGGAGGGATCGGCGAGGGTGAAACTGATAGCTGGCGGCTGATACCTGATGGCTATGTTGGAAGCAAACAGCCCGTCCATGAACGCTCGAAGATTTCCAAGAAGGGCCGTGCGGAAGAGCGCGGACGGACAAGCGGAACGCAATCCAGGGGAGCGAGATGTGGTCAGGCGATTTGGTCGAGCGGAATACCTTCTTCGATCAGCATCACCGGGATATCCTCCCGGACGGGATAGACGATTTTTCGGTCGGCCCGGACCAAGCCGCCGTCCAACTTTTCAGTTACCGGCTTCTTGGCCTTATTCTTCAGTTCGCCTCTCTCAACGGCGGCGTTCAGCTTCTCGACCAGGGTTTCGTCGGCCAAGCTGACCTCCTGTTTGGTTTCCGGACAGCAGAGAATGGCCAGCAGATCCGGAGCGATGTTGACCCGTTTACCCGTCGCCTCTCCCATACCAGCCTCCCCCCCCGCGTTGAGATTGTCGACATCTCGGCCGAAAACCGAAACGCGAAGGAGAGGATAGTGCAACCCCATCGAAAGATCAAGGCGCCGGTCGGACTTCCAGAGGTTTCATCCGGTCGGGCGAAATCTGCTACACTGGGGGGCGCTCGTTCTGGAGGAGTGTCATGACCGGACCTCGGAAACTGTGGCGTCACTGGCTGACCGGCTTGCTGCTGTTGGTGCCGGCCTGGGCCACGTTCCTGATCCTTTCCACGCTGTTCGCGGCGCTTGACGAGCTGATCGTGGACCTGCTGGGCACCCGCATCGCATCCGGCGTTCCCGGATTGGGCGTGCTGACGTTGTTCGCGCTCATTCTCCTCGGCGGCGTGATCGCAACCCATGTTCTGGGACAGCGGTTGTTTCGTCGCGCCGAAGACTGGTTGGAACGCATCCCGGTCGTGCGCAGCGTGTATCTGACGCTCAAGGGCATGACGGACCTGTTCAACTTCCGATCCCGATTCGGCCGCAGCACCGTGGTGGCCTTTCCGTTTCCGCGCGACGGACTCTGGGCATTGGGGTTCGTGATGGGATCGGCTCCTGCGCCGCTGCAAGTCGCTCCGGGGGCCGAGCTGGTGATGGTGTTCGTCCCGACGGCGATCCATCCGTTCACCGGATATCTGGCGTTTGTCCCGCGTCACCACGTCCGTCCGATCAATCTGCTGCCGGAGGATGCCATGAAGATGGAGTTCTCGGCCGGCTTCTACAAACCGGCTCGGGGCTGGCTTGCCGATCCGAGGGGAAGCGTATGACCAAGCCGCTAATCGATCGGCTGATCGTCCGACGCGCCCGGCTGGAAGACGCGGACGTCATCGCGTCGTTCAGCGCGGCCATGGCGCTCGAAACGGAAGGCCGGACCTTGGACCGGGATCGACTGCGGCTCGGCACGCTGGCCGTCTTGCAGTCGACGGAACGAGGTTTTTTCAATGTGGCGGAAGTGCATCAGGAAGGGACTCCGCCGGTGATCGTCGGCCAGCTCCTGGTGACCTATGAATGGAGCGACTGGCGCAACGCCCAGTTCTGGTGGATTCAAAGCGTCTACGTCGACCCCGCGTGGCGCCGGCAGGGCGTCTATCGGCGCATGCACGAGACGATCGTCAGCCAGGCCCGCGCGCAAAGGGATGTGTGCGGAGTTCGTCTCTACGTCGAAGACGGTAATCGCGTGGCGCAGACCGTCTACCAACGGGTCGGTCTCTCGCGCACCGCCTATGCCGTGTTCGAGGAAGATTTTGTGCTGTCGAAGGGAGTCCAAGCGACTCCCGCGCCGTGACGGACGTTTGCAACGCCGTTCAGGAGAGGAGGTCTGTTCCGTGTTCCCGAGACGCGCAGTTCCCAGGGGCATCAATCTTCGAACGATCAGTCTATGGTTCTGCCTCTGCCTGCTCTTTGCGAGCGGTTGCGCCTTCAGCAGGGGCAACCTGGGCGACGAGTTCAAGCCGGAGGACGTGGAGAAGATCAAAAAGGGGGCCACCACCCGATCGGAAGTGGTTTCGGTTCTGGGAGCGCCCGATCGGATCGTTCAAGCCAATGGTCACGACATCTTCCAATATTACCGTTACGATCTGAAGTCAGGGAGCCTTCTGCTCCTCCTGGTGAACTTTTCACGGGTCAACATCAAGAGCGACGACCTGTATATCCTGTTCAATCGCGACGGGGTCGTCGAAGACGTGGTGTTCGGCAGGCGTACGGATCGGCTGAAATTCCAGTTCTGGCCGTTCGGTGACTAAAGAGGACGAGAGGCAAGCGGCGATGGGAGAACGACGTGCAAGCGTTAAAGCGATCGGCCTTGCTCGTCGGCTTTTGGCCCTTGGCCTCCATCTCTTGCCCCTTGCCGCGTGCCTCGTGCCGTTGGGGCTATCAGGCTGCGGGTTCGCGACCGTCGCTCGACTCTCGATCAACGACCCGATACGCCAGGAGGACATCGCCTTCATTGTCCCGGGGCAAACCACGCTCGCCGATGTCGTGAAGCATCTCGGGGCTCCCGACGAACTGGCCGGCTTGGACGGAGGCGCGGCCGTTCTGTATCACTTTCGAGACGCCAAGTATTCACGGGTCAACTTCGGTTGGCCGGCCCGGTTTTGGTTGACGGTTTCCCCTGATTTGATCCTCTCCGCAGGTGGCCTTGGGACGGATGTGTTTGAGGTTGTGTTCGACTCCCGGTGGGTTGTTCGCGAGCATGCGTTCGCGAAACATACCAGCAACTCCAGCTTCAATCCGTGGCCTTTCTGATCTGTCAGGCGCCAGGTCCCTCACATTGCCGCATGAGAGGCGTCCCGCTATAATGCCGTCCGGATGAGCGCCCGCGATTCCGATAACGACCGGACGACCGACGCGCTGTTGCGCTCTCCTTCCTACATTCCCGCCGACCGGGATGTGCAATTCCTGCAACGCGACGAACTGCGCCCCTTGCGGCTGCAGCTCGAACTCCTCAAGCCCGAGCTGATTCAGCGAGAAGCGGGCATTCGTTCCACCATCGTGGTCTTCGGCAGCGCGCGACTCGTCGACTCGGCCCGGGCGAAGGACATCCTGGCCCGCGCAGAAGCCGAGCTGGCTGCGCAGCCGAACGACCCGGAAAGACGGCGGGCGGTCGAAATCGGGCTCCGGCACCTGGCCCTCGCCCGCTATTACGACGAAGCGCGCGAGTTCGGCAGACTGGTATCCTCCACCTGCCAGGTCAACGGCGTGTGCGACTTTGTGGTCGTCACCGGTGGGGGCCCCGGCATTATGGAGGCGGCCAACCGCGGCGCGGCCGACGCGGGAGGGAAGTCCGTCGGCTTGAACATCACCCTGCCGCATGAACAACGGCCCAACCCGTATATTACGCCGTCGCTGTGCTTTCAGTTCCGCTACTTCGCGCTGCGCAAGATGCACTTCCTGCTTCGCGCGAAGGCCTTGGTGGCCTTTCCCGGCGGGTTCGGCACGCTGGATGAGCTGTTCGAGACCTTGACGTTGCTCCAGACCGGCAAGGTGACCGGCGTCACCGTCGTGCTGGTGGGGCGCGCGTTCTGGGAACGGCTCATCAACTGGTCGATGCTGGTCGAGGAAGGTTTGGTCAGTCCGGAAGACCTCACGCTCTTTCACTACGCCGAGACGGCCCGGGAGGCCTGGGATTTGATCGCCGCTCGCCACCGGATCGACCGAACTGCATGATCATTTCTTTTCACGGCGCCGCGCGATCGGTGACGGGCAGCCGGCACCTGATCCAGACCCCCGGTTGCCGCGTCCTGTTGGACTGTGGTCTGTTCCAAGGCCGCCGCCAGGAAGCGGACCGACAAAACCGCTTTCTGGGCTTCGATCCGAAGGCGGTGGACGCGGTGCTCCTCTCGCACGCCCACATCGACCATTCCGGCGCCCTGCCCGTCTTGACCAAGCACGGGTTTGCCGGCAGGGTGCACGTGACGCCCGCCACCGGCGACCTGACCAGGGTCATGCTGGAGGATTCGGCCCGCATCCAGGAGAGCGACTGCGAGTACGTCAACAGACAGGAAGGGCGCAAGGGGCGGCGGTGTCTCCGACCCTTCTACGATGCCGACGATGTCCGGGCGATCGCGCGGCGTTTCGCGGGCGCCCGCTATGGCGATGTGATCAAGGTCGGCCCGCGAATGAGCGCCTCGTTCCACGATGCCGGCCATATCCTCGGCTCGGCCGCCATACGGCTCATGCATACGGCGCGCGGAAATACGGCGACCGTCCTCTTCACCGGTGATCTGGGACGGCCGCGCATGCCGATCCTCCGGGATCCCGCGGCGCCGCCGGCCTGCGATGTGCTGATCATCGAATCGACCTATGGAGACCGGCTCCACGAGGACGCCGGGGCCTCGCTCAACGCCAAAGTGGCGCGGGTGTTCGCCCAGGCCAAGTTGAACCGCGGCAAAATCATCGTGCCGGCGTTCGCGATTGGGAGGACTCAGGAACTGGTGATGCGGATCAAGGAACTGGTCCGCGAAGGGCGAATCGATCCGTTACCCATTTACATCGACTCGCCGTTGGCCGCCAAGGCGACGGAGATCTTCCGCCGGCATCCGGAATGTTTCGACGAGGAGACGCTCCGCACGTTCGCCTCGGAGGGCGACCCCTTCGCCGCGCGCTACATCCGCTACGTGTCGTCCGTCGACGAGAGCAAGCGGCTGAACGCGATGAAGGGACCCTGCGTCATCATCGCCTCGTCGGGTATGTGCGAGGGCGGACGGGTGCTGCATCATCTGAAGCACGCCGTCCAGGACGAAGCCAACATCGTCGTGATCGTCGGCTTTCAGGCCGAACACACGTTGGGGCGCAAGTTGATCGAGGGCTGGGACGTGGTGCCGATCTTCGGCGTGCCGACGCCGCGCCGCGCGCAGGTGGTCCGCCTCAACGGCCTGTCGGCCCATGCGGACCGCAAGGGCCTGTTGGCCTATGTCCGATCGATCAAGCCGGCGCCGGCCAAGACGTTTGTCGTGCACGGCGAAGAAAAACAAGCGCTCTCGCTGGCGGCGGCCATCAAAGCCGAGCATCCGCGCATGGACGTGATCGTGCCGGAGCGCGGATCGTCACACGAGATATGAGGCGCGAGGTTAAAGACTTGAGGCGAGAGGCCCGAGGCCAGAGGGCCAGTAGCGGGGAATTGAACCCCCTGCCCTTTGCCCCTCGCCCAGCCATGATTTTCATCATACGTGGGTGAGCGGGAGGCTCAGAAAGACTGCTGAAGAGATGAACTGGATCATCGAGACGGGGCAAGGCTGGAAGCTCTATGTCGCCGTCGGGGGGTTCGGCGCTTCCTTAGGGTCGTTCACCCTGGCCCTCTTTTCGCTCGCGGGGAGAGATGGCCAGTTTATGGCCCTGGTCGCCTGTGGCCTGTTCCTGGGCGTGGCCACATTCGCGTGGTTCACCGCGGCGCTCCGTTGCCCCCATTGCCTGGCCAAGCTGGTCTGGACCATGGCCACGACCCGTCCGCACAGTTCCTGGGTCATCGATCTGGCTGCGCTGGAACGATGTCCGCAGTGTCGGGCCCGTTTGACGGACGGAAAGGACCGTCGTGGCTGACCGACCGACGGGAAGATTGTAATGCGTCACCGCTGTATGGTGTTCGCCCGCATGGCGACGGTGATCGTCGCCGCGATACTGGCGTCCTGTTCGCTCTCCGGCACAGGTCGGACCGCCGAGCCTTCTTCAGGGACCGGCACGGAGGAGCCCCGCGCGCGGGCGAGAGATCTGAAGATCGTGATCGGCCGCTACCCGCCCGGGCCGCTCAACGCGATCACCGACGTGGCGGGCGTGAAAGTCGGGCATGTGACCCTGATCAAAGGAGAGGGCCCGCTCAAGCCGGGCGAAGGTCCTGTGCGGACCGGCGTCACGGTCGTCATCCCGCGCGATGATGTCTGGCGGAAGAAGGCGCCGGCCGGAGCCTTTGTCCTCAATGGCACGGGCGAGATGACGGGGTTGGCCTGGGTGGCGGAATCCGGTTTTCTCGAATATCCGATTGCGCTGACCAATACGCTGAACGTGCCGCGCGTGGCCAACGGGGTGATCAGTTGGATGATCACCCGTTATCCCGATATCGGCATCACCGATGACACCCTGACCCCGGTCGTCGCCGAATGCGACGACGGCCGCCTCAACGACATTCAGGGGCGACACGTGTCCGAGCAGGACGTGATTGAAGCGCTGGACCACGCCTCCGCCGGTCCGGTCGCGGAGGGCACGGTCGGAGCCGGCACCGGCATGGTGTCGTATGGGTTCAAGGGAGGGATCGGCACATCCTCGAGACGGTTGCCGGATGAGGAGGGAGGGTACACGGTCGGCGTGCTGGTCAACGCCAACCACGGGCGGCGCCCGGAGTTGATCATCGCCGGTGTCCCCGTGGGCCGGTTATACGATCGAGGCGAGCCGTTCAGCGGGAAGTCGAGTGCGCTGGAGGGGTCGGATGCCGTCGCGCACGAGGGACAGCCGGGCGGCGGCGAAGGCTCGATCATCGTGATCATCGCGACCGATGCGCCGCTGGACAGCCGCCAACTCTCCCGGCTCGCCAAACGGGCCGCGTTGGGGCTGGCCAGAACCGGCTCCACGGCGCGGCACGGCAGCGGCGACTTCATGCTCGCGTTCTCGACCGCGAATAGTATCCCGCACTATCCGAAAGAGCGCACGTTCTCCATGACGCACCTGGCGGACACCCACCTGAACCCATTGCTGACGGCCACGGTGGAGGCCACGGAGGAGGCCATTGTGAACGCGCTGACGACGGCGCGAACCGTCGTCGGGCGGGACCATCGCCGAATCGAAGCCATTTCTTTGGCGCGACTGCGGACGCTGCTGTCGCTCCCGCAATAAGACGCGCCTCCCCTCGATCGGGTAGCTTGCATTTTGAGGAGCGGCGTCGCTATGCTGCTGCCGCGGTGTCGGCAAGCAGGAGCAATCGTATGGGCGACTATCAGATCGGCGGAGGGCTCAGGCTGTTGACGGCCCTGGAGAAAACGGAGGGCTTCGCCGAATTCCTCAAGACCAGGATGATCCGCGCCCTGGAAACTGAAGACCCGACCGAGCTCCACTATCTGCTGGCGCAACTCGATGACTACTATTCCTACATGTGGCGGTACTACAAGAAGCTCATGAAAGAGCGGGGAGACCGCGTCAATCCCGACGTCTAGCCGGCCCGCATCGGCACGATGATCCCGACCACGACTTCGACACTCCGGTTCGCCTCCGCCCTGTCCCGCCTGACCGACGCTGCGGCCGCCGGCCGGGCTGTCGCGCAGGCGGTGCGCCGGCAAATCGGCGAAGACCCGATCGATCTGGCGTTGCTGTTTTTCTCCAACCACTACTCGGCGCGGGCCGAGTCGCTGGGCGCGGCGGTGCGCAAAGAAGCGGGGCCGCGTGTGTTGCTCGGATGCTCGGGGGAAGGAGTGATCGCGGGCGGAGAGGAGATTGAAACCGACCCGGCGGTGACGCTGTGGGCTGCCCGCCTCCCAGGCGTCCGCGTGAATCCCCTGCGGCTGTCCTTCTCCCGGGAACTCGACCGCTTCTCGGTCGGTGGATGGCCGGACGCTCGGGCGATCGGCGCCGGCCCGGTGTTCATGCTCCTGGCCGATCCCTTCTCGATTCCGATGAAAGAGGTGTTGGCCATGCTGGAGGAGCGGTATCCGGGGGCGGTCGCTATCGGCGGCCTGGCGGGGGGCGGACACGACGTCGGAGAGAATCGGATGGTCCTCGACGACGAGGTGTATGACAGCGGGCTTGTGGGCGTCGCCCTCTCCGGACCCGTGTCCATCGGGACGGTGATTTCGCAGGGATGCCGTCCGATCGGCGACCGGTACGTGGTCACCAAGGCGGAACACAACGTCATCCACGAACTGGGCGGTGCTCCCGCGCTGGAGCGCCTGCAAGCGCTGTTCGAGTCGATCTCCGGCGAGGAGCGCCGGATCGCGCAACGGGCGCTGCACCTGGGCATCGTGATCGACGAACACAGGAATCGCTTCGAGCGCGGGGACTTTCTCGTTCGGAATCTCATCGGCGCGGATCAGAGCACGGGAGCCGTCGCCGTCGGCGATATCGTTCAGGAGGGCCAAACCGTCCAGTTCCATCTGCGGGACGCCAAGTCGGCGCATGAAGACCTCCATCTCTTGCTGGCCGCCTATCGGACGCAGCGTCGGAAAGCCCCGCTGGGGGCGTTGCTCTTCAGTTGCTGCGGGCGGGGAGAAGGGCTGTTCGGCCGGCCGCACCACGATGTCTCCGTGTTGCGCGAACGGCTGGGGGACATCCCGATCGCCGGGTTCTTCGCTCAGGGGGAGATCGGACCGGTCGGCGGCCGCAACTTCCTGCACGGCTACACGGCTAGCGTCGCGCTGTTTTCCGAGCCTGATTCGTGACCATGCCGCTCCCCCTGTCCTGCCTGTCGTCCCGCCCACAGGGAGAGAAACCGTGAGCGCGTTCGGATCTCTGCTCATTCTGTTGCTGACGCTCGTCCCGACGCCGGCCGCCGGAGCCGAGGAGGTCGGGGAAGAAGTCACAACCGAATCCGGCCTGAAGTACGTGGATCTGGTCGTCGGCACCGGCCGCCCGGCGGAACTCGGCGATACCGCGACGGTGCATTACACCGGGTGGCTGGAAAACGGGAAACAATTCGACAGCTCGCGCGACCGCAACGAGCCCTTTTCGTTCCGCGTCGGCGCGGGGCGTGTGATCAAGGGATGGGATGAAGGAGTGCAAGGCATGAAGGTGGGCGGCAAGCGCAAACTGATCGTCCCCCCGGACCTGGGCTACGGCGCATGCGGGGCCGGCCACGTCATCCCGCCGAACGCGACCCTGACGTTCGAAGTGGAACAGTTGGGACTGCGCTAGCCGACGTCGATGATGTCGCAGGTTCCTCCGTCCGGTGGTGAGCACGGATCGAAGCATGAATCGCACTCCGCTCTATGACGCGCATCGGGCCTGCGGCGGGAAGCTCGTGGAGTTCGCCGGCTGGGAAATGCCGATCCAGTACACCGGCGTGGTGGACGAATACCACTCGGTCCGCAGCAGAGCCGGCCTGTTCGACGTCAGCCACATGGGGCGGCTCCAGGTCTCGGGGGCCGGTTCACTCGCCTTCCTTCAGCGGATGACCACGAACGACATGACCCGGCTGCCGGTCGGGCACGCTCACTATTCGATGGTCTGCAATCCGGAGGGCGGAATCAAAGACGACATTTTCGTGTACCGGTTGAAAGAGGACGAGTTCCTGCTTTGCGTGAACGCGTCCAATCGGGAAAAAATCGCGGCCTGGTTGCGCGACCATCTGACGCCTGCGTCACAGTGTACGGTGCGGGATCAATCCAGCGAACTGGCTCAACTCGCCATCCAGGGACCGGCTTCACGGACCATTTTGGAGAAGCTGGGAGCCGCGGGTGTGGCGAATCTCAACCCCCGGCAGTGTCTGGACGCCGTCTTGAACGGGATATCCTGCCTGATCACCAGGACCGGCTACACGGGAGAGCTGGGGTACGAGTTGCATATGCCGGCTCATGCCGCCGCCCGGGTCTGGAACGAACTGTTGGAGACAGGACGTCCCGAAGGTCTGAAGCCTGCGGGCCTGGGTGCGCGAGATCTGCTGCGGCTGGAGATGGCCTATCTGCTTTACGGAAATGATATCGACGAGGAGACGACGCCGATCGAGGCGGGAGCCCAGTGGGTGGTGAGTCTCGATAAAGGCGACTTTGTGGGACGGGCAAGACTGGCGAAGCAACACGCCGAGGGACCGACACGCCGGCTTGTGGCCTTCGAGCTGTTGGAAAAGGCGGTGCCGAGGCATGGCTGCAAGATGCTCGGCCGGTCCGGAGGCGCTCCGATCGGCGAGGTCACCAGCGGCAATTTTTCTCCCCTGCTGCAGAAGGGCATCGGACTGGGCTACGTGCCGCCGACCTACGCGACTCCCGGCTCGACCTTCCTGATCGACATCCGGGGCAAAGCCGTGCCCGCCGTGGTCGTCCGGCCGCCGTTCTACAAGCGCAAAACTCGTGAGGCGTGAAGCGTAAGGGGTGAGCAGAGGAAGGGATGGGCCAAGATGAAGAACCGGTCCGAATCAATCAACCAACTTTACCGAGGGCTCGAACGCATTGCTTCTCGGAGAGGTCTGTCCGATAAGAGACGCAAGGACCTCATTGAAGGTGTGAGTCACTGAATCGTGACCACGATTATGCATGGCACTGGGACGAAGTTGACCAAGAGGCAACGCGATAACAACACTTGGATCATCATGCAGGCAGAGCGGACGCTCCTCAAGTGCTTCCGGTAACAGGCAAGTGCTGTTTGATGAAGAACACGGTTTATATGGGTCGTGTTGTGACCTTGAATATCGAAACCGTGCGACTGCCCAACGGCGTGACGGTGGACTTGGAGATCATCCGCCATCCCGGCGCCGCCGCGGTCGTCCCGCTGAAAGAGGACGGGACGGTGGTGCTCATCCGCCAGTTCCGGCATGCGGCCGGAGGATTTGTTTACGAGATTCCCGCCGGTAAGCTGCATCCAGCCGAGGACCCGCGCGACTGCGCCGCGCGCGAGTTGGAAGAAGAGATCGGCTATCGCGCGTCGTCGCTCGAACTGCTGCTGAGCATCTGGACCGCCCCGGGCTTCGCGGATGAAGTCATCCACATCTACAAAGCTACGGGACTCACCTGCGGCAGACAGCAACTGGACCGCGACGAAGTGCTGGAGGTGGTGGAGATGCCGCTCGCGCAGGCGATCGCGAAGATTCGGGATGGAACGATTCGGGACGGGAAAACGATCGTCGGGCTGCAGACGGTGTTTCTCGATTCGGCGGGAATGTGAGCCGGTCGCTCGAGAAGTTCTCCGCAGCGCGAAGACCCCTCGAGCGAACCAGCCTCGCCTCACACGTTCAATTACTTGCCCTTCTTCTCGTCCTTCTTCTCGCCCTTCTTCATGTCGTCGGCGTAGATCTGCTCGATGAGCTTGCCGCCTTTCTTCTTCTCTTCCTTCTTTTCTTCGCCCGCAAACGACGGAGCCGTAAAGGCCACCAGGATCGCGACCGCCAGGAAACTCATCAGGAAGCGCTTCATTCGACCTCACCTCCTTTCGGTCTCTGAACTATGCCTTCCGGAAGGCGCTCCTGGCGTGAGCAAAGCCGGTGCCGTGCGACAGCCGGCAAGGAAATCGTTGGAGCTCAATGAGTTCGACGCGCGACGCCCAGAGGACTGAAGGAACGACTGCTTCCGACTGTGGCGGAATGGTGTGGAGAAGACTAAATTGCCTCACGCCCTCTTCGCCAGACGAAAGGTCGATGAAGCAGGCAGGCTTCTGGAGGTGCAAAAAAGGGAGGACAGGCCGGTTTTCATCTCTTGCCTTGCGGGTATTCGGGCTTGAGACTGGCATCAACCGCGCAAGGAGAAGCGAGAAAAGCGACCTGTCCTCTTCCCGAGCATCCGCGCGTCCGGCGTGGACGTTTGTATGCTGAAGGGGGAGGTCCCATCCAGGAGGAAGATGGGACCTCTGCGCGGCGTGGCACAGCCGCCGCGCTGCTTACAAGCCTTCGATGGCTCGTCGCATGAATCCGTTCTACGAATGCCCAGGCCCGTTCTCCGGAAGCTCTTCACAACGGACCCGATCGGGAAATGAGCAAATCCAGTGCCTGGCCTGCACGAGTAGAGAACCCTTAGTATCTCATGTTGTTGGGAGAGCGGTCCGCGAAGACCCTGTCTGCTCTACCATACGGCCTGTAGCAAAATGGCTCAGGCGAGGCTACACTCTCGGCATATCACCTTGGTCCCTCAGTGAGGGCGAAGCCATGCAGGTCAAGACCCTTCATCGGTGGGATATCACACCCAAGGAAGCCATACAAGTCCAGGTCCAACTCCGCCGACAGGTCAAGACCACGGGCGGGGTGTTGAGACCTTCCGCTGTCGCCGGCGCGGATGTCGCGTACGACAAGCGGTCCGATTCCATGTCTGTCGCGGTCGTTGTGCTCTCCTTTCCCGACTTGGAGCCGGTGGAAACGGTGACCCTGCAGGATCGGGTTTCGTTTCCCTATGTTCCCGGACTCTTGTCGTTCCGCGAGGCCCCGGCCTTGCTCCGGGCTTTCGAGCGGCTCGCGTATGAGCCGGACTTGATCTTCATCGACGGTCAAGGGATGGCCCACCCGCGCGGACTGGGCATCGCATGCCATATCGGCTTGTTGTTGGAGAAGCCGGTGATCGGCTGCGCGAAGTCGCTGCTGTTCGGCTCATATGTCGAGCCGAAGCCATCCCGGTCCTCCTTCTCCTATCTGCACGACAAGGCCGGCCGAGTCATCGGCGCGGCGGTCCGGACCAAAGACCGTGTTCGGCCGGTGTTCGTCTCCGTGGGGCACAACATCGATCTGGAGCAGGCCGTTCGATTCACCTTGGCCTGCGGCAAAGGCTATCGGGTACCGGAACCGACACGGCAAGCCGATCTCCTGGCCGAACGGGCGAACCAGACACAATGGCAGGACGAGCTGCCTGTTCGATGAGCCCAGGCTTAACCGCCCGGGTTCGACCTAGCCGCGCTCATTCTGCGAATCGGCCGCCGGCTCATCGCGGAGCAACGGAACTTGCGGGCGTCATGGTGACGCGAAGATCGAACACGCTGCCGGACCATATCAGACCTGGGGTCCGCGTCCTGTTCGTCGGCATCAATCCAGGGGCGCGATCGGCTGCCGTAGGCCACCACTTCGCCGGCCATTCCAACCGTTTCTGGAAATTGCTCTACGAATCGCGGCTCGTGCCGGAGCCGGTGACCTACGAGGACGACGGTCGGCTGCCGGATTGGGGCTTCGGCTTGACCAATCTCATCGCCAGACCCAGTCGCGGCATCGACGCGCTGAGACCGCTCGAATACGTCGCCGGACGCAAGACCCTGTTGGCGAAGATTCGACGATACCGTCCCCCGGTGGTGGCGCTCCTCGGCGTCACGCTCTCCAGGGTCTTGTTCCCGGATCAATCAGGCGCCCGCCGCGCGGAGCAAGCCCGGAGGAATCGCCCGCGGGTCGGCTGGCAGCCGGATCATCTGGCCGGCGCCAAGGTCTTCGTCCTGCCCAATCCGAGCGGACGCAACGCCCATTACTCCCACCGGCAGATGCTCGCGCTGTTCGGTGAATTGAAGACGGCGCTCGAAGTCCGGGCCGGCGCCGCCCGTGGAAACGCTTCCCGTGCGGATGGTAAATAAAGACCGTGGCAGAGCGAAGATACCGGGGCTTTGGCGGCTGTCCACTTTTCGTAAGACAATTCCCGGGAAACACTTGTGGGTTGAAGACTCTATCCGCTCGCTCAGTTACGATAAAGCGGTAAAGAGCGAGCGGACCGAGCGAAGCTTGGTATGGAGGGCGAGCCATGAACGGAACAGCGCGTGGACGGTACGAGAGCGCGGCAATGGCGGTAGTCGGGCTGGCGATCGTGGTCGGCGCGGGGTGCGTGAGCAGCGGCACCTACGAAGCCGTCAAAAGAGAGGCGGAAACCGCGCAACGGGAACTCCACCAGCAACGGCTCAAGGTGCAGGCTATCGAAAAGATGCACACGGAGCGCAAGAAAGAAATGGACGAATGGGTGGGCAAACTCGGCGCCGCGGTCGAGAAACTCGATGGGATGACCAAGAACTGGAGCGAGTTGCAGGAAGAACTCACCAGGCTCAGGATTGCCCGTGAGCTGGAGCGCCAACGGGAGCGGGACAAGGAAGGGAAAATCGGCATCGTCGTGGAAAACGAACCGGCTTCCCTGCAACCGAGCGCCGACCCGTCAGCCAGGTTTCAAACGGGACCCGGGGAATCCAGGGAGCAAGCCAGAGACCTGCTTCGGCAGTTGCAACAATTCTTGGAGCAACGTTGAGCGAAGCGCGAAAGCCGCAGGCCGATCGTGTCGGGTCGTCTGCGGACGGATTCCTGCCCGTTGGGACGACCGGACTGTAACGTTTCGACACACGGCCGGACTCAACTGTCTCATCCCGCCCACAGTCGGCGCTGACCAGGACAGGCGCCGACGGAACCCAACCCGCAGTGTACCTTCGGTTTTCTGGACACGGCAAAACGGGGTGTTCATGGCATCCTCTTTGCGGTACTGCAGCGAGCCCGTCTTGTCGCGAGGAAAGAAAAAAGGGAGAGGCGACCCACCATGCCAATGATTCCGCCGCCGGTGCTCGCGTTTGCCCTTGCCGCCTTGTTGCCTGCCGTTGCCTCCGCAATGGAATCCGCGACCGAGTTGACGGTCCAAGCTCAGCGCGAATGCGAACTCGGTCGTCTGGCCCGGGAGCGGGACAAGCGCCTCGCCCATTTCGTTCGAGGTCAGGCCCTGGCCGAGCGAGCGGTGGCGCTCGACGAGCGACACGCCGACGCGCATTTTGCCCTCTTCTGCAGCCTCGGCGAACAGGTTCGCATCGACGGCGAGCGGATCACGTCGGTCTTCGGGTTCCGGCGCGTGATGAAAGAACTGGATCGCACCCTGGAACTCGCCCCGAATCATCTCGACGCCCTCTCCGCCAAAGGCACCTTCCTCGTCAGGCTTCCGGCCCTGTTCGGGGGAAATGTCGAGAAGGGCGAGGACCTGCTCCGCCAAGTCATTCAGCGAGAGCCCCGAGCGGTGAATGCGCGCCTGAGCCTGGCCAAAAGTTACTGCGCCCGGGGCCGTCACGATGAGGCGATGACCCTGGCTTTGCAGGCGCTCGAATTGGCCCAAGCCCACCAGCGCGCGGACTTTCTCCCGGAAGCCCGAGCCCTCATCTCTCAGGTGCGCGCCAAAGCCGGCGGCATAAACTCAGTGTTCAATCCTGCCCGAATCCAGTGACCGCCGAGCCGCGGATCGGTGTGGTCTGTCCCAGACCAACACGGGCTTGCCTATACCCCGCCCGGCATGGTCAAATTGCAGACGACTCACCCGGGAGCGAGAGACCGGTCATGCCTGCCGTGCAGACGTCCCACTGGTCCGTTGACGGATTGATGGCGGAACTGGTTCACCATCCGGTAAACGACCACCCGTTTTTCCGGCGGTTCAGGGACGAGCGTCTGAGCCGCGAGCAACTGCGGCGTTGGTTCCGCCAATACCACTACTTCTGCAAACGGTTCGTCAAAGTGCTGGAAGGGCTGCTGTGTGCCACGCCGATCGATGAACTCGAGATGCGGGTGGAGCTGGTCAAGACGCTGTACTCCGAACTGGGCTCCGGCTCGACCGAGCGCGCACACGTGCGGCAACTCGAACGGCTCGGCGAGGCGCTGGGCATGCTCCCATCCGACCTCCGCGCCACGGAACCGGCTTCTGAAGTGGCGGCCTATCTCCGACTCCTCGATGGCCTGTTCGCAGGGTCGGATTATCTGGCCGCCCTGGGGTCTGAGTTGGCGGTGGAAACAACGGCCGCGTCGGAGTTTCGCTACTTCTACCCGGGTCTGAAACGATATCCGGAGTTCACGGCCCAAGACCTCGCGTTCTTCGAGCTGCACGTGACGGAAGAGCAGAACCACAGCGATTGGCTCCTGGCCGCCGTGCGCAAAACCGCGACGACTCCGGAGGCCATCGCCCGCGTCGCCGCCGGGGCCCGATCGACCGTCGCGGCGTGGGACGAGTTTTGGAAGGGCGTGTATCGGGAAGTCTTCGGTGAACCTTGTCCTGCGTAGCGGCCGCCAACACCGTCGCAGAGTCGAGACCATGCCTGCGCCGCATGCCCCCGGAGAGGGGCGTCTTTCTGTAACCTGACAAGCGAGGGACCCACCCATGTCCACCATACACGCTTTCGGACCGCTGCTCGTGCTCGCAAGCGTCCTCTGCTCCGTCCTATCGCCGGGAGGCACATCCCCGATCCTGGCCGCCCCGGCAAACACCCAAGAGAATCAGCAGGTGGTCGTGGACCGCCTGTTCGAAAAGATTCTCAACCAAGGATTCGTCGTCACGCTGACCCCACTGGACGAAGCCAAGAAGCGAGCGGAGCTCCTGGCGTCCGGTGAATACCGTCTGACGATCGACGTGACGCTGAACACCTCGCCGGCGGCGCGCGAAGCCTTGGACGCGGCGGCCCGCCAGTTAGGCGGGCAAAGCATGGATGCGACGCTGGAACTCGACGTCGGGTTGGTGTCGTTGCAGGCGCACGCCGTGCGGATCAGCAACGATCCGAAAATTCTCGAATATTTCCAGCGCCGGGTCGCATCCCTTGCCTTCAGGGCCGAACTGAAGCTGGAGAACGGGGAGTCCTATGTCTGTTCCACAGGTGATCCGTGGCGAATACCCATCACCACGGTCGGCCAAATCTATATGCTCGGAGACAAGGCGTCGATCCCGATGCTGGGCCTTTCCCCAGCCTTCGACCGGAACGACTATGGATTTGTCGCCGCACGCAACGGGTCGCTTTCATTTAAATACCGGGTGGTCCTTCCGGAGAAGGATTACAAGCGACTGGCGAAGCTGGAAGGGAAAGTGATCGAAAGCAAAGGCCCCGTACGCGAAGGAGAGTGCCTCAAGGTCGAGAAGACCGCCGCCAAATCAGATTGAGGCTTCGCTTGTCCAGCGCCCCGAAGCCAGCCGGCGTCAGGGACATTCGTTGCTGCGTTCGCGGGTGACCGGCTCGCCGTTCAACCTCGCGTGCGCTCCATCGAACTGGATCGGATAGCGCCTCGGCAGATCGTTAGTCGCCGCGAGGACTAATGCGGCCTGTGAGTCCTGCATGTCGATGCGCCAGGTGCCGGTATCCTGCTCGCCTCCTTCGCCCGGGTCGGGAGCGCCCGGGTCCCGCGGGCGCCCGCGCAAAAACCGAACGTAGTAGCGGCCGTCCTGGCAGAGGTGCCAGGTCTGCGCCGCATAGGCGTCGGCGCCCGCGGCGTGGAGCTTCCGCGTCAGCATCATGCCGGAGAGACGTGCGTACCATTCTTTCAGCGCCTGGGCCGTCTCCTCGCTGATGAACTCCGTCGAAGCGGCCACTTCGTCGAGCAGGTTCTCGAAGTAGCGCGCCTCCTCTTTCGGACCGGCCATCTGGTACACGATCGCATTGCGGGCCGGTCCGAGCATAGCGACGGCGCGCCCGATGTAGTCGCCGCCGGCATAGACTGCCGTCAGACGGTGACCGTCCGTTTTCACCGATCCGACCGGATGCAGGACCAGCCCGACGTCGAACGTTTGGGGTTCATCCAGGCGGGCGATCAATTCGTCCCGGGTGACCTCGCTCAAGATATGGACGATGCCTAAGCCCGCCTTGGTGCCGGAGTCCAGGAAGACCGAGGCTCCGGCCGGCAGGGCGGCCCGCCATTCCGGTGGAACGACGAACGAGACGCCCGCGAAAGGAGACCGGACGCGGGTCCCGCCTCGATAGAATTGCCCGATCCGCAAATCTTCAACCGCAGGCTCCCGGAGCCCCGCCGCCTCTCGAGCCGATGTGGGAGGAGCCGCGTAGCCAAGCGAAGCCACGGCCGAGAGAATGAAGCCCAGCAGCAGGAACGCCGTCGGCGCGGTCTTGGTGCGCAGGCCGCTACCCACCGAATCTCCGAATTTCTTGGAGCGTCCGCTCGACCTCTTCCGATGACGTGAGCAGGCTCGGAGCGAGACGCACGTACTGCGTGGCATAAGGCGTCACACTGGCCATGATCTTCCGTTGCCGGAGCCGCTCCACAGCCTGTGACGGCTTCCAGCCGGCGATCTCGAAACAGACGATCCCCGCCGACAGGTCGCGCGAACGCGGTGTGTGAAGCGTCACATGCCGCATCGTCGATAAGCCGTCCTTGAGTTGATCGTTGAGCGCGTGAATTCGTTCCGCGACCCGTGCCTTGCCGATCGCCTGATGAAAACGAAACGCCTCGTTGAGCGCCCACCGATGCTCGAACGAGTGGAACCCGCCCGGGGTCATCATCGCGCCGTACGGGATCTCCCGCGGAGGGATATCCTTCATCCAGATGCGGTACGCATCGAAGTTGAACGTCGGGATGATCGCGTTGGCGGCTGGCCAGGCACGGGGATGGCCCCAGACTAGGCCGGTGCCCCGAGGACCGAACAGCCATTTGTGCGTGCCGGCGATGAAAAAATCGCAGCCCAAGCCATCGAGGCGAACGTCTTCGACGCCGAGCCCGTGGACGCCGTCCACGCACAACAGAACACGATCCCGTTCCGCCCGCTCGGCATTGAGCCGGGCCAGGGCGTCGGCCATATTCCGGATGGGCAGTTTGAGGCCGGTGCTCGAATGGACCCACGTGACCGCCACGACCCTCGTTTCCGGGCGCACGGCCCGAATGAGCGCGTCCACGATCTCGTCCTTGGTAACCTCGCTGAGCTTCCGGTACAGCGGAATCTGCCGGACCGATGCGCCGGTGCGCCGGGCCCGCAGTCGCAGGGACATTTCCGTGGAGTAATGGTCGTGGACGGTGGTGAGCACCTCCTGGCCGGGCCGCAGAGTCAGACCGCCGTAGAGCAGCCCTAATCCCATGGTGGTGCTGTCCGTCAGCGCGATATCGGTCGCATTGACGCCCAAGTAGTCCGCTGCGGCCCGCAGCACGTCCCCTTCGCAGCGCTCCTCGTTTTCCAGCCAATAGCCGATCGGGTTCGCGTCGAGCCCGCGCCGGTGCGCCTCGATCGCCTCGCGCACCGGCCTGGGGTGCGAGGCCAGAAAAAAGCAGGCCATGTGGATGACATCGCGCGACAGGGAGAACTGATCGCGAACCGCATCCCACCCGGCGAACGTGAACGGAAGTGAAGAGGCGCCGAGACTGCGGGCCCGGGGCAGGTGCGCGCCCAGCACGGCGGCGCCGAGCGCGCACCCCGTGCGAACCAAGAAGTCCCGTCGATACAGGAGACTGAGCCGGTCGGCGTCCATGCTTCGATGGTAGGAAATCGCTTCCCCGAGCGCAAGCCGTCGCTCACGCCCCTGGGATCGAGGTGCGGCAGAGTTCGTCGATTTCGCGCCGCGCAGGAAGGGCGTCCTGGGCGCCGCGCCGGGTCGCGGTCAGCGCGCCGGCGGCATTGGCGAAGACGATCGCCTCTTCCAAGGGTCGCCCTTCGGCCAAGGCGCAGGCCAACGCGCCGTTGAACGCGTCGCCGGCTCCGGTCGAATCCACCGCCTCCACCGGAAAGGAGGGAAACGCCTTGTCGGTCTTCGCGTCCCTCAACCACGCGCCGCGTGAGCCGAGCGTGATGATGACGCGCCGCGCGCCGCGCGCCAATAGAATCTGCGCCGCTTCGGCCGGATCATCCTGACCGGTCAAGGCCCGGGCTTCCCCTTCGTTCGGGGTCAACACGTCCACCAACTTGAGCACGTCCGACGAAAGGGGAACGGCCGGCGCGGGATTCAGAATCGTCGTCAGGCGGTGACGTTTGGCCAGCGTCAGGGCTTCCGCCACGGCGGCCAACGGCAATTCGAGCTGAACCAGCAGCGCGCGGCCGCCCGCCACGAGCGTCGAGGCGCGATCGACCTCCTCGACCGTCAGCATCCGGTTGCTGCCGGGCGCGACGGCGATCTGGTTCATGCCCGAGCGATCGACCACGATCAACGCCACGCCGGTCGGCGTCGAGGGATCACGCAACAACCCCGCACCGGGGATTCCCAACCCGGTCAGGTGGCGCTCCAGCAGCTTGCCGTTGGCGTCGTTCCCCAGTTTGGTGAGAAAAAAGACGTCCGCCCCCGCTTTCCTGGCGGCGACGGCTTGGTTCGCTCCCTTGCCGCCGAAGGATTGATAAAATTCCCGCCCCAAGACCGTTTCTCCGGCCGCGGGCAGACGGTCGACCGCAACCGTATAGTCCACGTTCGCGGAGCCGACGACGATCACCTTCCGCATAATCGATTCCGAAAGAGGTTCAAAAACCTTGCGACATCCACTTCCATCGCCGCCTGGACCGTCGGCGGGGTTTTCCGGTCCGCCGCGGTCCTCCCTCTTGGCGCCCGTTCCTCGGTTTCCACGGTGACGCGCAAGGGCACCCGTTTCACCAAGCCCGGATCGAGGGCCACGCCGACCGCCAGCGGGTCGTGCAAGTAGAACACTCCGCGGCCCTCGGTTCGTTGGGCGAATTCCAACGCGGGGCCCGTGACGTCGCCGACGAATCGGCAAACCGGATCCGTCGTGTTCGCGGTCAGCTTCGCGATGGCCTCGCGGGTCAATGAGACCCGCATCGTGACGTCCAGCGGAACCAACGTGACGGGCAGACCGGAGCGCATCACGCGCTCCGCCGCATGCGGATCGACGTAGATATTGTACTCGGCGGCCGGCGTGACGTTGCCGGGAACGCCGATCGCGCCGCCCATGCAGATCACCGAGCGGAACGCGCGCACCATCGCCGGGTCCGCCTCAAGCGCCTGCGCGAGATTGGTGAGCGGGCCCAGCGTAATGAGGGTCACCTCGCCCGGATAGCGGCGAAGGCACTCTCTCCAGACCGTCAACGCGTTGGGGAGCGAGCGCGGCGTCCCCGAATCGACGTACCGGGGCTTGCCGTCCGGATTGCGAATCCGGTCCAGCTCCCCCAGGCCGTCGGCCCCGTGAACGTGGGTGGCGGGCTCCAGCGGTTGCTGGAGCGGCTGGACGGCTCCCTGCCCGACCAACAGGCCGGACGGAAACGGAACCAGCTCCAGCACCCTGAACAGGTTTTTGGTCGCCTGCTCGACCCGCACGTTCCCGCACACGGTGGTGATCGCCACCACCTCCAGCTCGGGCGAGCGCAAGGCCAGCAAGATGGCCAGGGCGTCATCGACGCCGGGATCGGTGTCGATGATCACGCGTTGTTTGCGGGCGGGCATGGTTAGCCTCGTGAGGGGTAAGGGGTAAGGCGTAAGGGGAACACGATGAACCTATTTAACTCGCGTCCAACGATACGTGTCACCTGTCACGCGTCACGTCTCACGCTTCACGGGCTTCGGGCGCAGCGAAAGCCCGTGCCGTGGTTCCGCATGGTCGGCCGCGAGCCGTCGCGCGCGGTCGTGCGAAGCAGATGGCGATGGTTCAGCCACGACCCGCCGCGGAGGACCTTGTATTCTCCGGTCTCCGGCCCTTGTGGATCGCGTTCTGGAGCCGCAGCGAAATACTGTGGATCGTACCAATCGGCGACCCATTCCCAGAGATTACCCGCCAGGTGCATCACTCCGTCCGGCGTCGCGCCTGACTCCAAGGCCGTGACCGGCAGGGTCAGCATGCCGGCCACGCCTTTCTCCGCAAGGAGTTCCGCTCCGGCGTCGGCCCACCAGGCCTTAGCCTCGTCCGGCGAGGCGAAGTCTTTTCCCGCCCAATACGACGCGCCGTTCGCCCGCTTGGGGTCCCACTCATTCCCCCACGGGTAGATGCGGCCGCCGGGTCCCCGCGCCGCTTTTTCCCACTCAGCCTCGGTGGGCAACCGTTTCCCGGCCCACTTGCAGTAGGCCTGCGCGTCGAACCAGTCCACGTTGACCACCGGATGGTCCAGCAGGACCGGATCGATCTCGGGACCTTTCCAGACATTGTAGGACGGATCGCAGCAATGTTCGGGAATGCGGTGTCCGGTGGCCTTCAGAAAGGCCTGGTAGCGCCGGTTGGTGACTTCATACTTGTCGATATAAAAGGCGTTCAGTGTGACAGTCCTTTGCGGCTCCTCGTCGGGATCGCCCCGGCCCGCCGCGCCGCCGCGGATAAACGGCCCTTCCTCGATCAGCACCATCGGTGCGCCGTCGGCGCCGACGAATTCGCCGGCCTGGATGGTGACCGCCACAGCCAGGAGCAAGCCGGTCAGCATCCAAGATGCCATATTCCGGTTAGGGCGCAGGGGCTTCAGAGCTTCCCTCCCCATCGAACACCGTGGTAGCGGCCAGCTCCTCCAGCAGCCGATCGAGCGCGGCGGCTTCATCGGGCAAGCTCCCGAAGAAGTACAGGACGCCGTTGCGTGACGGCCCCATCAGCGCCAGGGCCCGGCCGATCATGTCGCCGCCCGTATAGGCGGCTTCCAGGCGAGCGCCGATTGTTTTCACCGGACCGGTCGGCTCGAAAATCAAGTCGTGAGCGATGGGCTGGACGGCGCTCATGCGCGCCGCGATGTCTTCCGTCGAGACGTCGCGCAGAAAGAACACCAAGCCGAACCCCGGCTTCCCCAGCGAACCAAGGATAAACACCGGAGAGTCCGGCGGCAACCCGCCCGACCAATCCTGAGGGATGACGAAGGACACGCCGGCCGCCCCGACTCGGATGCGCGTGCCGGACCCATACTCTTCACCGGCCTGGACTTCGACGGCGCTTGAGGACCGAATCGAATCGCCCGGCGGAGAACCTTGGGGCTCGGCGCCAAGGGACACGCCGGAAGCGAGGAAGAGAAAGACGGCCGCGCCGGCCGCGAGGAAAGGAGGTGACACGAGTGTCGGCGGCACCCTGACTAATTCTGCTCCATCGGAGGGCACGTACACAGCAGATTCCGGTCGCCGTAGGCTTCGTCGATGCGGCCGACGCTGGGCCAGAACTTGTGATCCCGCACCCAGGGCGCCGGAAACGCCGCTTGCTCGCGGCTGTACGGCCGGTCCCAGTCCGACGCCGTCACGGCCGGGGCCGTGTGCGGCGCGCGCTTGAGCACGTTATTGTCGCGGGGCACCCGGCCTTCCACGATCTCCTGAATTTCTCCGCGGATCGCGATCAGCGCATCGCAGAACCGATCCAGTTCAGCTTTGGACTCGCTCTCGGTCGGCTCGATCATGAGGGTGCCGGGCACGGGGAAGGACACGGTCGGCGCGTGGAATCCGTAGTCCATGAGACGCTTGGCCACGTCCATCACGTCCACGCCGGCGCTCTCCTTGAATTGCCGCAGATCCAGGATGAACTCGTGGGCCACGAAGCCGCGCCGTCCGGTGTACAGCACCGGGTAATGTTTCTCCAGGCGTTTGGCCATGTAGTTGGCGTTCAGGATAGCGACCTGCGTCGCCTTGGTCAGCCCGTCATGGCCCATGAGCGCGATGTACACCCAGGAGATCGTCAGGATGCTCGGGCTGCCGTAGGGCGCCGCCGAAACCGGTCCGATCGGCGCCGGACCGCCGAGTCCGGTCACCGGATGCCCCGGCAGGAACGGAGCGAGGTGGCGCGCGACGCCGATGGGCCCCATACCCGGCCCCCCGCCGCCGTGCGGGATGCAGAACGTCTTGTGCAGGTTCAGGTGGCAGACATCCGCCCCGATATCCCCCGGCCGGCAGAGGCCGACCTGGGCGTTCATGTTCGCGCCGTCCATATAGACCTGCCCGCCGTGCGTGTGGACGATCCGGCACATGCGGCGCACCTCGGGTTCGAACACCCCGTGGGTCGACGGATAGGTGATCATGAGGGCCGCCAGCCGTTCCCGGTGCTGCGCCGCCTTGGTTTCCAGATCCGCCAGGTCCACATTGCCGTGCCGGTCGCAGACGACGGGGACCACCGTCATCCCGGCCATGGCCGCGCTCGCCGGGTTAGTGCCGTGCGCCGATGTGGGAATGAGGCAGACATCGCGATGCCCTTCTCCCTGCGAGCGGTGATAAGCCCGGATGATCATCAGCCCCGCGTACTCGCCCTGCGAACCGGCGTTGGGCTGCAACGACACGGCCGCAAAGCCCGTGATCTCCGCCAGCCAGGTTTCGAGTTGGTGGAACAGTTCCTGGTAGCCCCGGCTCTGCTCCGCCGGCGCGAACGGATGGAGGCGGGCGAACTCCGGCCAGGTGACCGGCAGCATCTCGACCGTCGCGTTGAGCTTCATGGTGCAGGACCCGAGCGGAATCATGGAGTGGACCAAGGACAGGTCCCGCGCCTGCAGACGATGCAGATAGCGCAGCATCTCGTGTTCCGAGTGGTAGCGGTTGAACACCGCGTGAGTCAGGTACTTGGTGGTCCGTGTCAACATCTTCGGGAAGCGCACATCCACCGACCGGGCCAGTTCCTCGACCGTGAAGATCACGTCCTCGTGTCCGAGGAAGAGGCCGATCAGCGTTCTGATCTCCTGCGGCGTGCTCACTTCATCCAGCGCCACGCCGACGGAATCGTCGTCATAGCGGCGCAGATTGAACCCCGCGGCGTTGGCGCGGGCCAGAACGTGTCCCGCTTGCTCGCGGTTGAGTCGAACCCGGATGGTGTCGAAGAAGGGCTCCGTGCCGACGTCGAAGCCGAGCCGGCGGAGCCCCTCGGCCAACACCACGGCCAGGCCGTGCACGCGTTCGGCGATCCGCCGCAACCCGTCCGGCCCGTGATACACGGCGTACATGCCGGCCATCACGGCCAGCAGCACTTGCGCCGTGCAGATGTTGCTGGTGGCCTTCTCGCGGCGGATGTGCTGTTCGCGTGTCTGGAGCGCGAGCCGATAGGCGGTCTTCCCATGGGCGTCCCGCGAGACACCGACCAGGCGTCCCGGCAGTTGCCGCTTATAGTCTTCCTTAGTGGCGAGGAAGGCCGCGTGCGGCCCGCCGAACCCCAGCGGCACGCCGAAGCGCTGGCTGGACCCGACGGCGATATCGGCTCCGAATTCACCCGGCGGACGCAGGAGTGTGAGGGCCAGCAGGTCCGTCGCGACGACGACCAACGCGCCGGCGGCATGGGCCTGCGCGACGAGGTCGCTGTAGTCGCCGACGTAGCCGTCCGTGGCCGGGACCTGCAGCAGGATGCCGCAGAGTCGCTTCCCGGAGAAGTCGATGCGCGAAGTCCTGCCGACGCGCAGGGTGATGCCGAGCGGTTCGGCGCGCGTCTGCAGCACGGCGATCGTCTGCGGGTGGCAGTCCTGCGACACGAAGAATTCTTTTTTGTCGGCGCCGGCGGCGCGCGAGATCGCCAGGCACATGGCCATCGCTTCGGCCGCCGCCGTCGCTTCATCCAGCAGGGAGGCGTTGGCGAGCGGCAGCCCGGTCAGGTCGGCGACCATCGTCTGAAAGTTCACCAGCGCCTCCAATCGGCCTTGCGCGATCTCCGCCTGATACGGCGTGTATTGGGTGTACCAACCCGGGTTCTCCAAAATGTTCCGTTGGATGACCGGAGGGGTGATGCAGTCGTAATAGCCCATGCCGATCAGCGAGCGGTACACCCGGTTCTGCGCCGCGATGTCGCGCAATTCGTTCAGCACGTCCTGCTCGCCGCGGTGCCCGGGCAACGCCAGCGGCCGGCGCAATCGGATGTCGTCCGGCACGGTCTGGTCGATCAGCGCATCGAGCGACTGCAGCCCGAGCGTCGCCAACATCTCCTGGATGTCGGCCTCCGTCGGCCCGAGGTGGCGGTGGACAAAGGTGTCGGTCGGCTTAAGAAAGTCCGGGTGCGTCATGGGCTGTGCGGCGCCTCAGGGTTATGTCGACCGGCAGGAACGTCGTTGTTCGTAAGCCGATGGTCAAGCAGCGGTCCTCCGACGAGGATAGGCGAAGAGTACCATGGCGTGGTGCGTTTTCCAAGCGGCCGCCGCGCTTGCCTTCGGGATAAGGGTCGGGTATTAGTGGGTAGAGGAGAAAGGTCCCGTCGGCGACGCATGAAAGTTCACGACATCCTGATCGTCGGCGCCGGTCTGGCCGGCATGCGGGCGGCCATCGCGGCGCCCTCCCACCTCGATGTCGCGGTCCTCTCGAAAGTCCATCCGGTCCGCAGCCACTCCGTCGCCGCTCAGGGCGGCATCAACGCGGCGATCGGCGAGAACGACTCCTGGGAGGCCCACGCCTTCGACACGGCGAAGGGCGGGCTCTATCTCGGCGATCAGGACGCGATCGAAGCCATGTGCCGGGAAGCGCCCGGCGACATCCTGGAATTGGAACGGATGGGTGTCATCTTCAGCCGCAACGAACAGGGCGAGATCGCGCAGCGCCCGTTCGGCGGAGCCGGATTTCCGCGCACCTGCTACGCCGCCGATCGCACGGGACACGCCATCCTGCATGCGATGTACGAGCAACTGCTGAAGCGACAGATTGTCGTCTATGAAGAATGGTACGTCACGTCGTTGATCGTCGAAGACGGCATGTGCCGCGGCGTGGTGGCCTGGGACCTGATTCACGGCGGACTGCACGCGATCGGCGCCAAGGCGGTGATCCTCGCCACCGGGGGGAGCGGCCGGGTCTTTCTCACCAGCACCAACGCGGTCATCAACACCGGCGACGGGATGGCGCTCGCGTACAAGGCCGGCGCGCCGCTCGAAGACATGGAGTTCGTGCAGTTCCACCCGACGACGCTCAAGGACACCGGCATCCTGATCACCGAAGGCGCGCGCGGCGAAGGAGGCTATCTCCTGAACACGCTCGGCGAACGGTTCATGAAAAAATACGCGCCCGAGCAGATGGAGCTGGCGACCCGCTCCACCGTCTCCCTGGCGATCGGCCGGGAAATCCTCGAAGGGCGAGGCGTGGACGGCTGCGTGCTGCTGGACCTGCGGCACCTCGGCCGCGAGCGGATTCTCGAGCGGTTGCCGCAGATTCGGGAGCTCTCCATCGAGTTTGCGGGGATCGATCCGATCGAAACGCCGATCCCGGTCCGGCCGGGCGCGCACTACCAGATGGGCGGCGTCCGCACGAATCAATGGGCCGAGACCGAGATTCCCGGGCTCTACGCCGCCGGCGAGTGCGCCTGCGTCAGCGTCCACGGGGCCAACCGGCTGGGCGGGAATTCCCTCCTGGAGACGATCGTGTTCGGCCGTCGCGCCGGCGCCAAGGCGGCGGAGTACGTTCGGCAGGTCAAGCCCCGCGCGCTGTCGGACGCGACGCTCAGGACCGAAGAGGCCCGCATTCGCCGCCTGTTGTTGCAACACGGCGCGGAGCGCGCCTGGCAGGTCCGCGAGGAGCTGGGCAGGGTGATGAGCCAGAACCTCGGCATTTTCAGGACGCAGAAATCCATGCGGGAAGCCTGGGACAAGGTCCGCGAGTTGAAGGTCCGAGCATCCCGGGTGTACGTTCAAGATAAGGGCCGGATTTTCAACACCGATCTGATCCAGGCGCTCGAGCTGGAGTCGCTGGTGGAAATTGCCGAGACCATCGTGGCCGGGGCGCTGGCCCGCGAAGAAAGCCGCGGGGCCCATTATCGTTCGGATTTTCCCAAGCGGGACGACGTCAACTGGTTGAAACACACGCTGGCGTACCGGACCCCCGACGGGCCGTCGCTGAAATACGCGCCGGTGACGATCACCCGCTTTCCGCCGAAGCCGGCGTGACTCGCGAGACGTGCGGGACTGGCGCGAATCGCCCAGCTCGGGCCTGAGGCACCAGTCGCGCGTCTCCCGCGCCTCGCGCCTGTCGCGCTGCATGTTATGCGTATCCTGGTGATCGAAGACGAAGCGAAGGTCGCCTCCTTCATCAAACGGGCGCTGGAGGAGGAGAGCTACGCGGTGGATCTCTGTGCCGACGGGGCACAGGGCCTCGACCTGGCCTTGAGCGGCAGCTACGACCTCATCGTCATCGATCTCATGCTGCCCGGCCTGCCGGGCCTGGAAGTGCTCAAGCGACTGCGCGAAGAGAAGATCCAGGCGCCGGTGCTGATTCTCACGGCCCAGTCGCAGGTGGATCAAAAGGTGAAGGGGCTGGACGCGGGCGCCGACGATTACCTGACGAAACCCTTCGCGATCGATGAACTGCTCGCGCGCGTCCGCGCGCTGTTCCGCCGCGGAGCCGCCGAAGCACCGGGCGTGCTGCAGATCGACGACCTCGCGCTCAATCCGGCCACGCGCGAAGTGACCCGCGCAGGCCAGCGCATCGACCTCACGCTCAAGGAATATGCCTTGCTCGAATACTTCATGCGTCACGCCGGTCGCGTGCTGACCAGGCCGATGATTTCCGAGCACGTCTGGAATCAGGACTTCGACACGTTCACCAACGTCATCGACGTCTACGTGAATTACCTCCGGAACAAAATCGACCGGGGGCGGGGACGCAAGCTCATCCACACCGTCCGCGGCAGCGGATACATGCTGAAGGCCGACTGATGCCGCTTCGGGTCCGGCTCACGCTCTGGTACGGAACCGCGATGGCGCTGTTCCTGACGATCTTCGCCGTCGTGCTGTACACGGTCATGGCCCGGAGCCTCAAGGACCAGGTCGATCAGTCCCTGGAGGAGACGGCCACGGTCGCCGTGCGCTCGCTGGAGCAGCGCGGGTTCCTCACGCTGCTCGACGAGGAAGAGCTGCTCACTCAGTTCCCGGAGCTGGCGCGCATCGACAAATTCTTCCAGATCTTCAGCCCGACCGGCAAAATCACCATCCGATCCCCCAACATTCAGCGTCACGACGTCCCGCTCAGCCGGACCGCGCTCGAGGTTGCCTTCACCGGCAAGACGACGTTCGAATCCGCCAAGTACCCCGGGGAGCCGCCGCTCCGTCTGGTGTCCGTGCCGATTCTCTATCGCGGCAGCCTCGTCTATATCGTCCAGGTCGGCACCTCGCTGGAATCCGTCGAAGCGTCGCTGCACCGCTTGCTGATCATGCTGCTGGTCACGATGCCGGTCGCGCTGGCGGTGTCGCTGGCCGGCGGGTGGTTCCTCGCGGGACGGGCCCTCAAGCCGGTGGACACGATCACGTTGGCCGCGCAGCGGATCGCGGCCGGCGACCTGACCCAACGACTCACCGTGCCGTCCTCCTCGGACGAGATCGGGCGCCTCGCCGCCACGTTCAACGACATGATCGCCCGTCTCGACGCGTCGTTCCGCCAGATCCGCCAATTCAGCAGCGACGCCTCCCATGAGCTGCGGACGCCGCTGACGGTCATGAAGGGAGAAACGGAACTGGTGCTCCGCCGGCCGCGCGCGACGGAGGACTACAAGATGGTCCTCGAGAGCAACCTGGAGGAGATCGACCGGATGAGCCGCATCGTCGAGGAACTGCTGTTTCTCTCGCGGGCCGACCTGGGCGAGGTCAAGATGGAAAGCGCGCCTGTCCGGCTGGAAGCGCTGGTCGAAGACATCCAGCGACAGGCCTGCCTGCTGGGACAGGAACACCACGTGGAGGTCGTGCTCGGCACGGTCCAGCCCGCCGCCGTGCTGGGCGACGAGTTGCGTCTGCGCGAGCTGCTGCTGAACCTCGTAGACAACGCGGTCAAGTACTCCAAGCCCGGCGGCAAGGTGGAGATCACCCTCCTGACCGAGGGCGGCGAGGCCCGCCTGTCGATCCTCGATCAGGGCATCGGCATCGCCCCCGAGGCGCAGAAACTGATCTTCGACCGCTTCTACCGGACCGACGAAGCGCGGGCCCACACGAAGAAAGGCACCGGATTGGGTCTCTCGATCTCCGCCTGGATCGCGGAGGCCCACCAGGGCCGCATCGAAGTCAGGAGCGCGCCGGGCGAAGGGTCGACGTTCACCGTCGTGCTGCCGCTGGCTCCTTCCGCCGGTTAACAACTTTTAATTCTCTCCTAATCCTTCTCTCATCGGGTGTTGGTAGGGTGATGCCGTGAGTCCGGCATGGCCGGCTCTTGCATCACCGGCACAACCGGCTCTGGGAATAGCGAATAGCGGGTAGCAAACAGCAAATGGTTGTCATGAACCTTCGGCTCACCCTGTTTGACCCGTTGCTTGTACCCGTTGCAACGAGAAGAGCAACGGGTACCCGGGGCAACGGGCACCCCGAAGATGCCCTATCCGGCCCCCTCACCTTTATCCTCTCCCCAATACTGGGGGAGGAAGGAGGTATGTTCATCTGCAGGGTGAGCCGCAGACTCGAGAATACTGTTCAGTGATTCAAAGGAGGGTGGTATGAAGCGACCGTTGCAGTATAGATTCGGGGCGATCGCCGGAGCGGCGGCCCTGAGCGCAGTTTTGCTCTGGAGCGGACACGTAGCGCCTGCTTCACATGCATCGTCTCCGGCGGCTTCCATTACGCAACCGCCCGCGAACGGCTTTGCGGAAGTCGCCAAGTCCGTGACCCCGGCCGTCGTCAACATCACCACAGCCGTGTCGGAAAAAATCTCGGACTCCCGCGACATGCCTTGGCCCTTCGGACCGCGCAGCCACCGCGGACCGGAACCTCCATTCGACCCGCGTGAACGCCGCGGCGGTGGTATGGGGTCCGGCGTGATCGTGACCCCGGACGGCTATATCATCACCAACAACCACGTGGTGGACGGGGCGAAAGAATTGACGGTGACCCTGCCGGACAAGCGGGAGTTTACAGGCAAGATCGTCGGGGTCGATCCGAAAACGGACCTGGCGGTCGTGAAGATCGACGGGCAGGATCTGCCCTCTGTGCCCTGGGGCGATTCGTCCAAGTTGCAGGTCGGCGAGTACGTCCTGGCGATCGGCAATCCCTTCGGCCTGAACTCTACCGTAACGCTCGGCATCGTGAGCGCGCTGGGCCGCGGCCGCATGGGCATCACCCAATACGAGGACTTCATCCAGACCGACGCGGCCATCAATCCGGGGAACTCCGGCGGGGCGTTGGTCAACACCAAAGGAGAACTGGTCGGGATCAACACAGCCATCTTCTCGCAGACCGGCGGCTACCAAGGCGTCGGGTTTGCCGTGCCGACGGCCATGGCCAAGCCCGTGTACGAAAGTCTGGTCAAGACCGGCCGGGTCGTCCGCGGCTACCTGGGCATCGGCATCCAGGACCTGACGCGGGACCTCAGCCAATCGTTCGGGCTGAAGGACGCGAAGGGCGCGCTGGTCAGCGAGGTGAAGGAAGACAGCCCGGCGGACCAAGCGGGGCTCAAGCAGGGTGATGTGATCATCGGGTATCAGGGCTCCCCGGTCGAGGACGCCGTGGGGCTGCAGCGGCTGGTCACGAGAACCGCCGTCGGGACGAAGGCGACGGTGAAGGTCATGCGCGACGGCCGGGAGAAGGAGCTGACGGTCACGATCGGCGAGCAACCGGACACGGTCAGGGCCGCGAAGGCGGAGACCGGGCAGGCGGAGGGGGCGTTGGCCGGCCTCACCGTGCAGGACCTGGATCGGCAGACCGCGCGCGAACTGGGCCTTCAGGGCAAGATGCAGGGCGTCGTGGTGACGAGCGTCGAGCCGGACAGCGGCGCGGAGCGAGCAGGCCTGATGCCGGGCGATGTGATCCGGGAGATCAACCGGCAGCCGGTCAAGTCGGTGAAGGACTTCGAGAAGGTTTCAGCCCATCTGAAGAAAGGCGAACGCGTCCTCTTTCTGATCAACCGGCAAGGCGCGTCATTGTTCTTGAGCGTGAAGGTGTGAACGGGCGCACGCCGGACACGGTCAGCGCGGAGTTGCGTCGAGTAGGCGATACTGTCCCAGACCGAAACTCGTCGCCTTCCCGACATGGGTCACTTCGCCCAACCGTAAGAGAGGCATGAACGGGCCGAGAGAGCCCTCGAAGGTCACCCGACCGAACAACCCGCCGAGCTGCATCGTCTCCTGCCGGCGCTGCGAGTAGCGGGTCCAGTCGTACCAGACGAGCGTGGATGAGACGGTCCGCACCGAACGCGCCAGGTCGATCCACTCGCGAAACGCGACCACCGACGGATCGCCGCCGCAATGGAAATACGAGAGATGGGCGATCCGCCGGAGCAACGCGCGGACCAGGACATGAAACTCCAGGGATGCGGCCAAGCGCTCGCCGTACTTCACCCGCACCGGAGTGAGGAATTCGATCTCCGCCCGCTCGTTGGTGTGGCCGTTGGCCACGCCGGCCGGCGGGTGGAGCGGCAGGTAGACGGTCCGAGTACACGACTCGGTTCCAGCGAGCGTGCCTTCCTCCGCGGAATAGATTCGGCAAAATCGCCCATCCACCCACCCGTTGGCTCCGATGACCATCGCGGTTACCCGGCGGAAGCCGAAACCGACCCGGCCCATGCGTTCGAAGGTAAAAATGAAATGCGGGAGCCAGCGCACCGCGCGGCCGAATAGGGTGAGGCCGAGCTCGAAGGCTTCGCCCGGCCCCAGTGTTCGCCCGCCCGCCGGCGGCTCGAGCACGAAGGGATGAGGAGCGGCCGGGTACTTGCGCATCACCCGTGTGTCCGGGGGCGGCGGAGTCTCGAACACGTACGGATACACACAGCGATCCCTCAGCGGACAAGGGGAGCATTCGTACGTACGGGTCGCGCAGACGACCCGTTGGAGCGCGAGACCGAAGGCGCCGCGGAACATGGAGCCGGCGTAAGGCGGGAGCGGGAGCGCCGCGTCCGGCTTGAGCGCAATCGTGAACCGGCCGAACGAAAGCGGCAGGGAGGTCCGGCCCGGATCCGCGTTGTCAGGCATCTCGCTCACGGGAGCACCACGGTTGCGCCCTTAGGCAACCGGTCCCCGCAGCCCAGCGCGGTGATCGTGTCGCCCGATGGAAGGGGATAGATGCGTACATCGTCCGCCTTCGCGTCGATCAAGTCGTTCAACCGAGACACGACTCCCTGCAGCTCCGGCCAGGTGAACGAGCACAGGAAGACGGAATATTGCACATGCACCCCGACGCCCTTCATGTACCGATACACGCGGGTCAGCCGGCCCTCGTCGGCGATGTCGTAGCACACGAGATAGCGTGTCCGCATCGGTCACGGTTCCCAGATCATGACGGCGAACTGGTCGAGCAGCCGGCGCAGCAGCGTCGCCAAGCGCGGGCGACGGGATTCGAAATGCCCGGCCAACGCCCGCGGCAGCGCCCCGATGCCGTCACCGGCCGCCGCTCCGCTGTCCAACCAGGCGAGATCGGCGTCGGCCTGCAGCGCCGCGACGCAATCTCGCACGAATCCCAACGGCTGGGCTCGGTGCAGCCAGCCCAGGTGAGGGTCCCACCCCGCCTCCAAGATCGCCTCCAAGGCCAAAGTCTGCAGCGCCGCCCGGAAAAATCCGCGCCGCCGAAGGGACACGCCGCGCAGCCGGGCTTGCCGCTCGATCCAGGTGTCATAGTCCGCCGGCCGCATGCCTTCACGCCGCCACCGCGCCGCCGTGACGGGATCGAGGCGGGAGGCCAGGACCAACCGGCGCCCGCGTTCCCATGCCCGCAGCCATGCGCACAGGCGGTCCCGTTGCCGGGGATCTTCGAGGGCCGCCGCCTGTCGGCCCCGCCGGGCGAACAGCCCCGCTGCGCACCCCAGGACCACCGCCACGGGCTCGCCCGCCCGATTCAGCAGGGTGATTGGGACCCCGCGCTCGGCGAAGGCTGTCAGGCTCTCAGTGTCCAACGCGACATTGCCCGCGATGAGCACGCGGCGAATCAGGCGGACCGGCACCCGCTGCCCAGCGGTCCGGCGTCGCTCGATCCACAACGACGGACCGTCACGGCGGACCCGCAGCCCGGGCGACTCATTCAGATACAGCGTTCTCTCCATGGCTCAGGATGCGCCGCGCCAAGGTTTCGACCGTCTCCCGCATGCGCGAGCGGTGCGGAGCGATCCAGTCTTCGTAGGCGGCATAGAATCGGCTGCGCGCGCTTTTCTTCAACGAGCAGCCCGGCCGATCCTGGTCCGAGGCAAAGTCGCGACGCTCGAACCGCCGGGTGCGGAACAGTTCCCACACCCATCGATCCACGGCCGGTCGAAAGGGCTCGAGGAGGTCGCAGGCCAACGATTCGCGGCCGTATTCGAGCTCGTGATAGAAGCCGACCAGCGGATCCAGTCCGATCAGCTCGCATTCGCGCACCCACTCCCAGTGCACCAGCGTATACGTGAGCGACAAGAGGGCGTTCACGGGATCGCGCGGAGGCCGCCGCTCCCGTCCTTCAAACCCGAGGCTCGGGGGAAACACGGCCGGCAGCGCGGCGAAGTAGGCCGCGGCGGCTCCGCCTTCCAACCCGCGCAGCCGCTCGACGTTGCCGGCCTCGGCGGCCTTGGCGCGGGTGTCGTCGATGCTCTCGGCGGTGCGCAGAAGGAGAGCTCGCTGATCCGGCCGCGCATCGGCGGCCTCGCGCAACAGCCCCGCCTGCCCGTCGAGCTTGGCCGTCACCCATTCCTTCGCCAGCAGGAAAGCCAGGTGGCCACGGTGTGCGGCGTACTGAGCCAAGCGCAGCCGCGCATGATTGTGCAGGCGGCCGACCAGGCGGCCGCGAAAGGCCTGCGTGCGTCCCGAGAGGAACAACACCGCGACGCCCTGCTCCGCCAGGCGATGCAGCACGGACGTGTGGACGGTCTGATTGCCGATCAGCACGACCCGGTCCACAGGCGCCAGCGGCACCATTCCCTCGCGCTCGCCGTTCGCGTAGACCGCCAGCGCCCCGCCGTCGAGCCGGAGTTCGGCATCCTTGCGATCCAGATAGACCGTTCCACCCATCACAGACTCCCATGACGTTTATCCGAAATAAAAGAATGCGGGGTCCGACGGCGGAACCGCAATCCCCAGGGTTTGGGGCCGGCTCCGGCCGTCCAGCGCGAAGACGTGGATGCGGTCCTCGTCAGGCGCGATGAGTCGGCGCAGCGTCTCCAGCACTTCGGTGAATTCGGTCCCCGACAGCCAACACTCGTACACCGACTTCTGCCCGCCGGTGCTGTAGCCTTTGAGGAACTCGCGCACGCGGTTCAGGCGGCTCGGCTCACAGACGTCATAGGCGACAAGATACAAGCGCCGCATGCCTCGCTCCTGCTACCCCTTACTTCTCCCTCTCCCCGGGGGGGAGAGGGCAAGGATGAGGGGAATTCCCAGGTTGACTCGTGCGCCGCCATGGAAATTCCAGCTCGGCGCACCGGTCATCGAAATCCGTCACTTCGGACGCGACCAAGCCGCGCAGTTTTTGGTACAGCGACGCCACATCGCCCTTGGAAATCGGAGTGAGGCCGTGCGCCAGGAGCGAGACATTTCGCTTCTTGAGGAGCACCCCGATCCCGCGAAACTCCGCTTCGTCGAACTTGTGTCCGATCCGATGACCCAGTTCCTTCAGGAGCCGATAATCCCGCTCGAGGCCGATCTGAATTTCGCGCGTGGACGCGGCCGTGGCGGCAAACTCCGAGCGGAGCTGATCGGGGATCTTGCTGAGATCCACGGCAGCCGTATCGATTCCAAAGTCTTTCTGTAAAATCCATTGCGCCAGCATCTCTGCGAGCCGATACAGCCGAGCGAGCGCGTCATCGTAACGCCCTTCCTCCAACCGGCGTCCGGCGTTGTTCAGAAGATCGGCCAGCCGGTCGGCTGAGTAGCCGGTGTCCGGCTTCAAGCCGAGCAAGCGCGCAGGAGTCTCGGCGTTTGGACGAAACGGCCTCGCTTCTTCCACATCGGCATGGAAGAGTTTGTTCAACTCACCGGCGGCTCTCGCGTAATCGAACCGATCCCAGGCCCCGTAGCCGTTGGCGACCGCCGTCAGCGCCTCCATAAGGCGCCGCTCGTGGTCGCCCAGCCAAGCCGGGTTCAAGTCGCCCAGGAGTTGAAGGGCTGCATCGAACCGCTGCACCCGGCAGAATTCACCCGCGAGTCGCAACTGTTCGTCAGCCCAGATCCGCCGGGGTTCGATGAGCACCAGGCGCTCGGTCCCGCTGATGACCGTTCCGGCGAAGCGCTGTCCACTGATGTAGCTTATCGTCCCGCACCGATGGGTCACGGCCGCCAAGACCAAGCCGGCGGTTATGGCTTTGGTCCCACTCGTATAGTCCACCTCGATGGTGTCGGGCCCGAATCCGCGTCGGTTCAAGTCACGGAACAGCGTCAGACACTCGCGATAGACAGTTTCCACGTCGTCTGGGTCGCTCACAATCCGGATCGTGTGCGCGTCGGGTGGCAGCCCCAGGTCCCGTGCCATCCGTTCGGCGTACGGTCGGCTTTGCTCGCTCGCAATCCACACGGTAAACCCGGCGCCGCTTTTCCTCCAATGCCAGAGGAGCGGCTGGGTGATATCCTGGTCCGGTCGCGTACCAGTGCCCACGGATTGGACGAACGCCTTCGCCATCGTGTCCTCCTGGTGGTGTGAGCGAGAGTGCTGCGATGGTCCTGCCGGAACTCGCACCGCGGCAGGAGCCCTAAACCGCCTTGTGCCAGACCATCGCGCGAGGGTGTCATATCGCAGCGAGCAAGCGGATGCAACTCCGGAAACGTTGCCGCGATGGGGGCAGAGGGGGCAGAAAAGGGGTCGGGAGTCTTTCTTGAGCCTCAGGTACTGACTCAAGGAAACAGGAGACGCACCAAAGAACATACGCACCTCGATTCCAACTACTGCGCTCCTCCGCCGCATTCCTTGTGTGCGGGGACTTGCGGTGCCGAACAAAGACTCCCGACCCCTTTTCCAGCTCCAAGGAAACAGGAGACGCACCAAAGAACATACGCACCTCGATTCCAACTACTGCGCTCCTCCGCCGCATTCCTTGTGTGCGGGGACTTGCGGTGCCGAACAAAGACTCCCGACCCCTTTTCCAGCTCGAGGCGCCACGCATCGCCACGATCGAGGGCTTCAGAGAAGCGCATCCAACTCCTCTTGAAGCTTCTTCACCTCGGCCAAAATGCGCATAAACCGTCTCCCCAACGGCGTGAGGCGATACTCGACCACAACAGGCGGCTTCTCGCCGCGGACCCGGCGGTCGAGCAGCCCAAAGCGCGTGAGTTTCCGCAGGCGCTCGTTCATCACCTTGGTCGAAAGGCCAGGACAGGCCTTGAGCAACCGACTGGGTCGGGCCAGCCTGTCGGACAACAGCCACAGGAGCCGAACGGTCCATTTGCAGCCGATCACGTCTTCGACCATAGCGGCGACGCTTGGGCGTGCCTCCGCAGAGGCGGAAAGCCCAGCCATGCCAGATCGGGCCCACGGTACTTTTTGGTGCCCTCGGTACCGATTGGTGCGATCTTGCGGCAGAGAGGGGATGTTGTGCACGCTAGCAGGCATCAGCGATCGATCCATTCATGAAAGGAGTGAAGCTATGACATACACACCATCAATTCCCGGGTACACCTATGGCACCGCGGCTGTGCCGCGTTCACCGGTGAGTCACGCGGACTTCGAGTTGATGAAGCAGAGCGTGCTGTTCACCGACGACGATGCAAAGGCGCTGCGGCAATCCTACGACATCGTCAAGGACCAAGTCGAGGCCATCCTCGATGTTTGGTACGGCTTCGTGGGGAACCATCCGCACCTGTTGGCGGCCTTCACGGGACGGAATGATGGCAAGCCCCTCAACGACTACCTGGCAGCCGTGCGCAAGCGGTTCGGCCAATGGATCTTGGACACGGCTCGGGCGGAGTATGACCAGAAATGGCTCGACTACCAGCACGAAATCGGGCTCCGGCATCATCGGGCCAAGAAAAATCAGACGGACCATGTTGCAGCGGCGGACCACGTGCCGTTCCGGTACCTCCTTGCGCTCATCTATCCTGTCACTTTCACGCTGAAACCGTTTCTTGCGAAGAAGGGGCATTCGCCGGAGGAGGTCGAGAAGATGTATCAAGCGTGGCTCAAATCCTGCCTGCTCCAGGCGATTCTGTGGAGCCATCCGTATGTGAAAGCCGGTGATTTCTGATCGAAACGCTCCGGCTGCGGGCGAGCTACTCCCGGCCGCAGCCGGAGCGAGATTTGGAGGCCCTGTTCCGTCGACGAGTCCGGGACAACCTCGAGCGCACGCACGGCGGCAGAAGCTCCACCGCAGAATTGACGGAGAGGTCGCGGAATGTTCCTACGGCAAGCCGGCTGGCAGATGAACGTGTCAGGACCAGCGCCGGAGTGGCGCACGATTCGTTGGTTCAACGCGAAGGAACCCCTGACCCTGGCCGACTTTCGTGGTCGGGTGGTGGTACTACATGCCTTTCAAATGCTCTGTCCGGGCTGTGTGGCGCACGGATTGCCCCAAGCCCAACGCGTGGCCGAGGCGTTCGATGAGGAGCCCGTAGCGGTGGTGGGACTGCATACGGTGTTCGAGCATCATAGCGTCATGGGCCCGGAGGCGCTGGAGGCATTCCTACATGAGTATCGTATCAAGTTCCCAATCGGGGTTGATGAGCCGACAACGGACGGCCACCCGATCCCGATGACGATGCGAGCCTATCAGATGCGCGGGACCCCTACGACCATTCTGATCGATGGATTGGGGAGACGCCGGGGCCAGGTGTTCGGCACACCCACCGACCTTGCGCTCGGCGCGGCCATCGCTGGGCTGCTGGGCGAACTGAAGGCGTCCTGATCAGAACATGGTCTGAACAAAAGGGGTCGGGAGTCTTTCTCCTCGGCTCAGCAGAAGACGGTGGCGTCGGTCGCAACCCCCTCTACTTCACAGCCCCAAAACGACAATCTTTCCAGGCGGTAGCCGAAGCCAGCCTCTGACCCCACAACAACAAAAGACTCCCGACCCCTTTTCCTTCTCCT